>JADZDJ010000064.1 GCA_020851115.1 Pirellulales bacterium | reverse complement strand
TTTGTGGCCTGGGACAAGAGGCCAGCGACAAAATCGGCGAATATCTGGGTCTGCAATTAGTCGGCCCAAAGCAAAAGAGCAACCAAAAAACGAAAGGCAAGTGAGCTATGGCAAGCATCGCGCGCGACAAAAACGGCAGCCGACGGATTCTGTTCGTCGCTCCCGACGGCAAGCGGCCGACGATCCGACTGGGGAAAATCAGCCAGCGCGACGCGGAATCTATCGCTCGCCACGTGGAAGCCCTATTAGTTGCCAAGACGGCGAATCAACCCATCCCGCAACCAACGGCGGTTTGGCTATCGGGCCTGCCCCAAACGTTGGCCGCGAAGCTGGCTCGCGTGGGCCTGATTGCCGACCCCGAAGAAAAAGCGACGGCAACGCTGTCGCCGTTCATCAAAACATACGTCAAGGACCGTACCGACGTAAAACCAGCTACGAAGGAAATTTGGCGGCAGGGCGAAACGGGGCTAGTGGAATTCTTTGGGGCAACAAAGGAGTTAAAATCCATCTCTCCGGGCGATGCCGACCGCTACAAACTGCATTTGATCGGCAAGAAACTGGCCCCGATGACGGTTCGCAAGCGACTGCAATTCGCCACGATGATTTTCCGCGCGGCCGTACGCCGACGGCTGATTGCTGAAAGCCCGTTCACCGACGTTTCCGTCAAGGCTTCGATGCCAAACCGCGAGCGGTTCATCACGGCCGACGAAACCACAAAACTGTTGGAAGCCTGCCCCAATGTCGATTGGCGGGCAATCGTGGCACTGGCCCGATATGGCGGCCTACGCTGCCCATCGGAAGTGCTTTCGCTTCGCTGGCGGGATGTTAATTGGAGCGACAACCGGATCGTCGTCACGTCGCCCAAAACGGAACATCACGCTGGCAAGGGAACGCGGACGATTCCGCTCTTCGCCGAATTACGGCCGATCCTGGCCGAGGCTTTTGAACTGGCCCCCGAAGGGGCGGAATTTGTGGTCGATGAACGAATGCGAGCAAGTGCGCAAGGCAACGCGGGTTGGCGGAATTGCAACCTGCGGACGCAATTCGAGCGGATCATCAAGCGGGCTGGCGTAACGCCCTGGCCCCGGCTGTTCCACAACCTACGCAGTACGCGGCAAACCGAATTGGCCGAACAATTCCCATCGCACGTCGTTTGCGATTGGCTTGGTAACAGCGAAGACATTGCCCGTAAGCACTACTTCCAAACGACCGACAATCACTTCGCCCAAGCAGCAAGCGGCCCATCATCCGAAGGCGGCGCAAAAAGCGGCGCACAAAGCGCACAAAATGCGGCGCAGCACGCGCACGCGGCCAGTGGCAAGGATTCGCACGAATCGAGCGCAACCCCTGTCAGGTGCGCCACTTTTGCGGGTTCCTGCGAGACGCAACTCGTTGGTACGAAAGGACTTAGCGGATGGGGAGGGATTCGAACCCCCGGTACTTTCGTACGCCGGTTTTCAAGACCGGTGCCTTAAACCGCTCGGCCACCCATCCAAGACTGAAAATTGCGGCACTCTTGGAAGTCTGCGTCAAGTGGGATTGCCTTCGACGACAGTCGTGGATTGCAATCCCCCACAGTTTTCAAAGGTGCCCTCGACCGGCTGTGACCCGGCAAGGGGCGACGACGCCTAACCCCTTCCAAGCAATGTGCCGAATGCAGGACTATTCTACCATCGCCCGTGGTTCGCACAAATCCACAAAGCAAGCCAAGGGCAGCCTCGCCAGATTTGCTTCACCAGCACCTGCCAGTGCGTCTTGACGTCGTGGATGCGGCTGTCGAACGGATTCGTAGTAGCATCGCGGCTGAATGATAACATCAGGTTGATGCACCGGCAGATTGCCGCTTGCGAAATCGCTAGCCGTTCCGGCCGACTCGAACCGCGCATCTTGAAACGACGTCGCCACGGCTACAAGCTCATACAATAACCAAGAACCCAACTCTGACGCGAACTTCGCAAGCGATGCACTTGAAATCACCGGCGGCCCGACTGTGCCGTACGCTGCTGACGCCTATTCAATATCTTTCTATCGGAGAAACGACCGGATTCCACGCCTCGGTGGTAAACGCGGCGGTTAACGTAGCCATTGCACGATGAGCGTCACCCACGGCGCGATGGAGACGACCACGGCAAATACCACAATCGCTCGCGGCGGCGACACGATGCGGATTCGATACAGCACCGGAATCAGCACGAGGGCCAACACGCCGACGATCATCGCGACGAAAAAGAGCATTCCCGAAAAATTGTCGAGTCTTGTCAGGCCAGGGTTTGCCACCGCGATCCAACGAACCGCCAACGCCCCAACTTGGCAAATCAGCGTTGTCATTACGGCCAGCATCCAGCCAATCGTCAACGCGTCGGCGGCTTGAGTCTCAGCCGGCACTTCGTCGGCCGGTTGGCGGCTGAGATGCTTTTTGTTCTTGGACATACCCTTCAGAAAACAATAAAAGCCCCAGGGCCGCAACCCCGGAGCTTCCGTTGATTTTGTAGCGATCCTACGCTGTGGCGATTAGCAGCCGCGATAGGTCACCACCACCTCGCCGCAGCGAAGAAAGTTGATCGTCACGCACACTCCGCAGTCATACGAGTAGGTCACCACGCCGCGACGTCCGAACAAGCCACATTTCGAGTTGACGCAAGCAGCTTTGCAGCAAGCCGGCAGGCAAACTGAAATTTGTGCCACACAGCAACAATCGCAAGGATCGTCGACCATCAACACTTGTTTCACCATCGGCGAACAGAGATCGCAGCATCCGCAATGTCGATAGGTCACGCAAGGCTGGTAAACATTGCACGCAGGCGCCGCGGCAGGCGGGCAGCTTGTGCTTTTCACCAGTGCCATGGTCTTCGTGGCGGCATGATCGGCTGAAGCCACTGCGGCGGTCAACATCAAGGCGAACGAAATCGCCGCAATGAAATGGTTGCGTTTCATCAGCATGGTTCCTTTTTGCATCAGTCAATGCTGCGGCGCACCGCCGCAAAATACAGGATTCCGTGGAAAAAGCATGGCATATTTGGCGGCAAATGCAAGGGGGGAAGGCCTGCCAATCCGATGCGCCGGCAAGCTGAGGGAGGCCGAATGGACACTTGCCGCATGCATGCTGGAGCGGCAGGCGAAATCGACTCCACGCTTGCCCGTAGTTCTTTCTTGACCTAGGTTTGCTTGATCGAATCGTCCATCCGTGCCGGCTTCGCCTCGCCGCTTTCGGCAGGTCGTTCGATCGACTTGCCGTTGCGCCCTTGGCACTTCTTTTCCGCCGTTGTCCGTGGACTTTTCATCAGGGATTTTGCCGTGTCGCTCGTCACCGATCCAGAACTTGGCGCACCGGTGAATGAATTCGCCGAGTTCTTGGGAGACGAACGTGACAGCATCGAGCAACTGCTGAACGGCGTGTTCGACGACATGGAGTCGATGTGCAAATCGCTCGACGAGCAACAATCGATCTTCGACCGTCGCTGTCAAACGATCGAAAGCGAAAAGCAGCAGTTGTCGCGGGCGCTCGAACAGCAGCATTCCATCGAGCCGTGCGCCGACTCCGCCTTGCAAGCAAAGATCGGTGAATTGGAACAAGAACGCCAAGCACTTGAAGATGAGTTGGAAGCAGTCCGAAATCGAGCGGCCGACCTGGCAACAACGATCTCCGAACAAAAGCGTCAGATGGCCGACGAGCGAGCCGAATGGACCTCGGAGCTACGGCAGATGCGCCGGGTGCTCGATAAACAATCCACTTGGATCGCGCAGCAAGCTCAGCAAGCCAATGCAATCTCGACTCCACCCAGCGGATACCTGCCGCCAGGGCCTGGAACGGGCGCGTTGGCCAGCCCCAATGGCAATTATGCGCCGGCGCAGGCCGTCGCCAATCACGATCCGGTCCTCGGCTCGGTGCTGACCCAATTTGAATTGCTGCGAAAAGACCTCGAACGCCGCCGCGCTCCGCCGAAAGTCGGCGGCCATAAGAACGTCAATGCCTCGTAAGGAATTCGTCATGCAAAACTCATTGCTGTCGGGAAGTACTCGGTTTACGTGTTGGCTAATTGCATTACTCGGCGTCTTGGTGATGCTGATTGCCAGTTCGCGCGCCAAAGGAAGCACCTTTTGGCTGTCCGCCGGCGTCGGCGCGGTGGCCATTGTGCTTGCAGGCGCGCGGCTGTTCGCTCACCGTGGCCGCGACGAAGCGCCGTCGTGCGAACCGTCTCGAAGCAGAACGTCGGAATGCGTAGACGTGGAAGTGGACGAGGAACTTCCGTCGCTGGGCGCGACAGGAGATATTGTCTCGCTCGTCGACCAAATGCTTTCTCGCGGTCGATATGCACTGCTGCTGCGGCCGCAGATCGCGCAAAGCCTCTCCGGAGAGCTGTACTCGCGTGCCAGCGATGTGCTCGATCGCGAAATGGGTGTCGTTCCTGCCGGTGAAGTGCAGCTTGAGCCGAGCGTATTTGACATCGACTACTTGCTGTTCGCGCAAGACGAAGCCGAAGATTTGCGATCCCTCATTATCCCCGTTCAAAGCGTCTTTCTTGATCGTCATTCGGTGACCAACAAACAATTTCAAAGGTTTGTGTCGGCTGGCGGCTATCAGGAAATGGCGATCTGGGATCAAGAGATCTGGCCGGCAGTGCTCGACTTCGTCGATCGCACGGGGCATCCCGGCCCGCGTTTCTGGAAGAACGGCCGCTTTCCACCGGGGGAAGCCAATCTACCCGTGGTGGGCGTCAGTTGGTACGAAGCGGCTGCCTATTCTCGCTGGGTTGGCAAGCGATTGCCGACCGATGCCGAGTGGGTCAAGGCCGGTAGTTGGCCGGTGACCTTGTCGCACAACACGCGATTGCAGCGCAAATATCCCTGGGGAGACACGATGGATCGCAGCAAAGCGAACGTGTGGGGCGCAGGACCGGGGAGAGTCGTCGCCGTCGATGAATTCGCCGAGGGAGTCAGTGTCGGTGGGTTGAATCAGCTTGTCGGCAATGTCTGGGAGTGGACGGCCTGCAATTTGGACCTTGATCCGACGGTCGAAGAAACCGGTCGCAGCGAGCGGACGCTGCTCAAGAGCATTCGTGGCGGGGCGTTTGATACCTACTTTGAAAATCAGGCGAACTGCCAATTCGCCAGCGGCGAGAATCCAATTTCTCGCAAACACAATATCGGCTTTCGTTGTGCGCTGAGCGTTTGCGACATCGCAGGCCCTCCGGCCGCAGGCGTGAACGCTGGCAGCGTGCCGACACCGGTGCATGAGCACACGGTGGCCGTCGAAATTCACCAAGAAATAGAAGAGGAGGCTCTCGTATGACTCGCGCTGTATTGCCGATGGAATCGTATCGCTTGGCGCAATATGCCGTGCAGGTGCCCTGCTATATTTGCGAGCAAGGCAACACCTTCGACGCGGAGTTGTGCCGGCATTGCCAAGCACCGATGGCGATCGCGCACCAGGCGGCTTCGCAGAAAACCAAACCGCAGATGGTCGCGACCATTGGTTCAAGCGGCGTCGGCAAAACCGTGTATTTGGGCATGTTGCTCGATATGCTTTCGCGGATGCCCGATCAGATGCAAATTCTAGCCCGCGGTGCGTTTTCGATCACGCTGCAACAAACCGCCGTCACCGCATTGGCTCGCTGCGAATTTCCAGAAAAAACCCCGAGCGAGCCCGATCGATGGAATTGGGTCCATTGCCAAATTCGGCGGCCTAAAGAGCGGCGGCCGGTCGAGTTGATCATGCCCGATATTGCCGGCGAAGCAATTCTACAAGAAGTTGAGCATCCGCATTCCTATCTGGCGATCCGATCGTTTCTATTGAAATGCGCCGGCGTGATGATCCTGGTCGATACGACCGGCTTGGAAGCGGGTAGTCGCGATCAGGATTATTTCACGATGAAATTGCTCACGTACTTGTGCGAATTGGATGAAAATCCGGCGACCGCGTGGGCCAATCGGCCCGTGGCGCTAGTCTTCAGCAAAGCCGACCAATGCGAGGTTTGCTTTCAAGACCCAGCGGCGTATGCCAAGAAACATGCATCAGGATTGTGGCAACATTGCCGCGAACGGTTCAACATTCACAAATACTTTGCCGCCAGCGTGGCTGGCGACACGGCGCATCGCGTGGTGCCAAGCCTGGGCCGAGTGCGAGCGCCGCTGCGCATCGAGCCGCGCGGCATTATCGAGCCGTTTGCTTGGATCGTCGACCAAATGCATGGTTAGCGCCGTGCATTGTCTGAGGGGCAGGAGTTCACCGTGTTCATTGAGCAGGCAATTTTTACCTCGGCGCGGACGACGCTCGGATCAGGTTACCATTTGATTGCGAAGAGCGCCGGAATTACATCGGAAGTCGCCGCGGAACTTGCGATTTGGGGGCCATCGCATGGCTCGCTGCGCGATCGACGCGAAGATGCATCCAGTGTCAATTTTCATTATCTCTCCGGCGGCCAGTTGTGCGTTTCCAAGAGTATCGCCGCCGGCGAAGAATACAGCGAGCGCGGCGGAGCGCGGGTTTATACGAATTTTCTAATCGTTCCGAAACCGACGTTTGCCAAGTTCGCCAATCAGCCGTTTGCCATTCTGCGAGCAGCATGGGCCAAGGGATTGCTTGACGTGCCGGCGATGCCGCCGACTTCACTTCGACCGTTTACATTGGCCGGTCGAACCGCGCGCGTCGATGAAGGATTATTGGCGCAATTTGCCGACCAGCTTGGTTCGGCGAAGATTGCGCGATTGATCGCCGCGGCGGTCACTCCAGGAATTAAAGTGCTGACCGGAGTCGAGCAAGCCGAGACGATATTCGGCGGATTGCTGAATTGCTTGCCGGTCGAATGCCGTAGCGAAATCTCTTTTACAACCGGACTGCGATTTTCGCCTCGTCGCCCGTTCAAACTGGTTCCCCATGAAGGCGGCCACGATCAACCTCGCAAATCCGCTCGCCGCGATGGAGTAGCATTCGTAAATCTGTCGAAGAGCGAAGATCTAGAGTTTTCGCCGCACGGCTGGGCGACCTATGTGGCAAAACTGGCTGAAGCCGACCGATTGACAACGCTTACCAGCGAGCTGCAAAAATCGCGTCCCGGCTTAACGATCGAACATTTACACGATCTCGGCGAAGAACTGTCGCGAGAGTTTCGCTGCACGC
The DNA here is from genome assembly GCA_020851115.1 of Pirellulales bacterium. Lineage (GTDB taxonomy): Bacteria > Planctomycetota > Planctomycetia > Pirellulales > JADZDJ01 > JADZDJ01. Next base: position 35,903 of record JADZDJ010000064.1, on the reverse strand, counting down.
CGCGAGTTACCAACATCGGCGTCATCGATGGACCGATCGATGGCGTTCGCGGCCGCAGTCGTGCGAAAAAGCCCACATTGCCCAGCGTCGAATCTAAATCATCGACGGAACCGAGTCCAAACATCACTCGGCCAGCTTCGAGTTGCGGCATGACAATTCGACTGCCGAAGCTGCTCGATGTGGATGTCACCGACGATCCGGCCGCAATGGATCTGGTCGAGCAGCTGGACGATGCGGTATCCGATGCCATCCATGGAGCGCCGGATGCGCGAGAACTTGCTCAGAAGCTGTGGTCGCAGCTTTCTGCTTGCTTGCCGCAGGCTACGGTGGCAAGCCTCCGCGAGCAATATTTGCGGTACTCGCTGAACCTTTGGGAAACGTGCTTGGACAGCGGTATGCGAGAACCTGAAAAAGCTGCCGGCGCGCTAGATGTACTGTCGCTATTGTTTGCAGGGGAGTAGGTCTGGCGGGCTGCGCGAAACCTGAAATGAGAAATTGGCAGGCAACTCAGGTTCTGCTCGGTTCACAACGTCTACGGCTCTGCAGCAGCATCATTTCCTTGAACTTTCCGAACAGATACGCGCTGTCGTGCGGGCCGGCCGACGCTTCTGGGTGATATTGCACGCTGAAGGCTGGTAGCTTTCGGTGGCGGATGCCTTCGATCGTATGATCGTTCAAATTTCGATGGGTGACTTCTAGGTCGTCGGGAAGGGCATCTTCCGCGACGGCGAATCCGTGGTTCTGCGAGGTAATTTCCACCCCGCCCGTGTCGAGGTTCTGCACCGGCTGATTTGCTCCGCGATGGCCAAATTTCAGCTTGAACGTCTTGGCTCCGCAGGCCAACGACAGCAATTGATGTCCCAAGCAAATGCCGAAGATGGGAACTTGGCCCAGCAGGCTGCGGATGGCATCAATGGCATAATCCAGCGGCTCAGGGTCGCCAGGGCCATTCGATAGAAACACCCCAGACGGCTTCTGGGCCAGGATCTCTGCCGAACTCGCGGTACCTGGAACGACGGTGACTTTGCAGCCCATGTCGGCCAAATGGCGGGCAATATTCCATTTCATGCCGTAGTCGATCGCCACAACGTGCAGTTCGACATTGGGTTGCGAATCGGCATTTGCTAGCGCGATCGAATCGTGCGTTCTCGCCAGTTCGTGCAAGGTTTCGTTCCAACTCCGAGGCTGATCTGGCATGACTTCTCGAACCAAATCGCGACCGACCAATCCGGGACTTGATTTTGCCTTGGCCACCAGGTTTGAACTGCAAAGATCGATGCTCGATAAAACTCCCTTCATTGCGCCGTGAACTCTTAGCCGGCGGACCAGCGCCCGTGTGTCGATGCCGGCAATGCCAGGGATGCCGTGCTCCGTCAGATAGTTGTGCAACGGTCCTTGGGAGCGAAAATTGCTGTCCGTGCGGCTGATTTGTCGGACGATAAAGCCTGCTAAGTGCGGCTTAGGACTTTCCAAATCTTCGCTATTTACGCCGTAGTTGCCGATTTCCGGAAATGTCATGCAGACGATTTGGCCACGATAACTGGGGTCGGTCAGTATCTCCTGGTATCCCGTCATCGAAGTGTTGAAACACACCTCTCCGTCGACTTCGCCCACCGCACCAAACACAGTGCCGGCATAAACGGTACCGTCTTCCAGGGCAAGTTTAGCGATTTGGGTCATATCTGGTCGGAATTATTGAACCACAGCGACTCAAAGACACGACGAGGACGATTGAACCTTGGAAAACAAAAGCGCCTTTCCAGCAGAACGAATAGCAATTCGATTCGATCGCATGGTATGACCTGCTTGGATTGCCTTTTCTACGGCTTTGTCGAGCCGTGTTTCAAATCGAATGCGTTTGTGTCGGGTGCGATTGTACCGGCGCTTCCGGGCTTGGTGGCACTCCCTAAAGTTCGGGGCGCGTACGGTTCGATACGCTCACTACGGCTGTGGGTCTCCGGACATGGGAAACCTAGTTCGGACAGCCAATTTGGAGGGTTCTTGTCCCGGCGAGCAAGAACCCTCTTTTTTTACGCGCAAATCGAATCCATTGTGATCGGTAATGCGAGCCCTGCTTTGTCAGTAAATGCGCAAATGTAGACGCCATCGACACTTCGAGTCGGCCAGCGGAGTCGCCTGCCAATTGCACCGAGCGTATTATAGTTCCACCATTTCCGGCTGAGTAGGTGCCGGAATTCCGGGCGTGGCCGGCTGCGGCTCGTCGAACAGTTGCGGTTCGACGACATTGTGGCAATCGAGGACTGCGATTAGACTCACTCCGCGGTCGTAGGCTGGGCGATCTGCATCCAACGCCTTCAGCAAATGCCGAGATTCTCCCGCGAAGATTCTCTCCAGCAACCGGTTGACAGGTTGCGCCGGCAAGCGGAAATCGGTATCGACCGACCCAAAGCTGCGGCCGCGGAGACGACTTAGTGAGCGAGCAAATTTCACCGCAGGATACAGGCGGTGGTTAAAGTGCGTCAACATCCGCTGTTTCACCGGCAAACCGGCCCAAACGCGGGCCAGTGTCTTGGCATCATAACGCCGAAAATGGCCGAAAGCTGTATCGTGCGGGCTCCACAGCTTCATCTCGGCGGGAACCGTAATAACGAGCTTCGCTCCAGGCGCGCAAATATCGACGATCGACTCCAGCAATCCCCGATCGTCAAGAACGTGCTCAAGAACATCCGTTAACAAAACAACGTCGGCGCGCGCAAGCCACGGCCGCACTTCCGACGGCGCATCGCCGCACAGAAATGTGATTCCGCAGAAGCGCGATTTCGCCAGTTCAATGGCTTCGGCTGAAGTATCGACCCCGACACAGCGAAATTCCGCAGCTAGGGCCGCAAGATTGGCACCAGTGCCACAACCGATATCGACGACAATTTGCTCGCGGTGGCCCGAGGAAGGGGCAATCTGTCGCACTATATCGCGCAAAATCCGCCGCCGAGCGACAAACCACCAGTGCCGCTCCTCGATTTGCGCATGCAGTTGAAACTGAGCCGAATTCATGCGCAAGTTTAGCTTATCACTATCGCCGATTTTGTAAAAAATTTGAGGTGACAACCCGAACGCCTGCAAAACCGACGGCAAAACGACCGATGGTCAATGAACCGATATCGGTTGCACAATGGGTTTCGGCTGTATTTCCAGGCAATTGGCGATATTTCGTACCGCCTGTCGGATTCGGTTTTCGTTCTCAATGAGCGCTATTCGCAAATAGCCTTCCCCGGCAGGGCCAAATCCTGCGCCAGGACTGACGACAACATTGCCTTCTTCGAGTAGTTTCATCGCAAAATCGAGCGAGCCGAGTTTCGCCCACGGGTCTGGGATCTTCGCCCAAACAAACATACTTGCCCGCGGCGGTGTCACGTCCCAGCCAATCCGACGCAGCCCATCGCACAACACGTCGCGGCGGTGTTGGTATGCTTTTGCCTGCGCTTCGACCGCCGCTTCGCAATGCCGCAGCGCCATGATGGCGGCGATTTGGATTGGCCGGAAAATGCCGTAATCGTAATATGCCTTTACCGTCCCCAGCGCACGAATGATTTCAGCATTTCCCGCACAAAACCCCACTCGCCAGCCGGCCATACTGAAACCTTTGCTCATGGTCGTATACTCGACCGACACTTCTTTGGCTCCCTTCACCGAGAGCAAACTCGGCGCTTGATATCCGTCGAAACAAACGTCGGCATACGCCAAATCGCTGACGAGAATAAAGCCGTACTTTCGGGCAAGGGCGACCGCGTCGACATAAAATTCGCGTTCTACCGTCACCGTCGAAGGATTGTGCGGATAGTTCAAAATGATCATCTTCGGCACGGGCTGAATGTGCTGACAAACGTAAGCGACATTCGACAGAAATCGTTCGCTGTCGGCGACTTCCAGCGTGATCGCATTGCCGGATGCCAGCGACACGGCGTAAAGGTGAGCTGGATACGTGGGCGCAGGGACAATTGCGGTATCGCCCGGCCCAATCAACGCCAGGCATAAGTGGCTGAAGCCTTCCTTCGAGCCGAGCGTCGCAATCACTTCGCCTTCGGGATCCAGCCGCACACCCCATTTTTTTAGATAACGGCTGGCTACTTCTCGTCGTAGATTCATGATGCCCAGCGAAGGGCTATAACCATGATTTTTCGGATCGCGGGCCGCCTCGGCGAGCTTTTCGATAATCAAATCGGCCGGGGGATCGGTTGGGTTGCCCATGCCCATGTCGATCACATCTTCGCCAGTCCGGCGCTTTTGATACATCGACTGGTTCAGCCGCGCGAATAGATACGCCGGCAGCCGCTTCATTCGCTCCGCCAATTGAATCTGGAACGGGCGAACGTCGTCGATCGGATCTTCGTTTTCGTTGAACTGAGTCATGCGGCGACGGCTGGAAAGAATGCGAGTTTTGCGCCCCGCGAATTGTCCAAGGTTCATACCCTGGCGCTGGCACAATCGCATACCATTAAGAATAGCCGCGCGAAGCGATTGCGGAAACCGGCCACCAACGATTTATCGCTGCCGGACAGTACCCGCGCGAGGATCCGCCGCCGCGGGGCCGCGTTGAGGCTGGGCCGCCGCCTCATAGCCGGCTCGAATGTTTCCACCCGCCGCCGGGCCTTGGCCGCCAGCGACCGATGGCGTCGAAGCGGGCAATTGCTGCGGCGATCCGCCGCGATTCGGGCCATCGCGCTTGCCGAGCATTTTTCTTTCGGGCGAGTGCGTTGTTCCGGCCAGGAAATTATCGATGTTGGCTTGGTCTTTAATACGGTCAAATTCCTTCGTCATCTCGTAGCGCAGTTTTTTTTCGTAAACATCTTCGGCAATCAGACTCTGGACTTCTTCGCGCTTGATTTTCACCGGGTCGGAAAATTTCTCCAAGTACAAGATGACGAATTTGTCTTGCACTTGCACGATGGCGGAGATTTCGCCCGGTTGAAGGGCAAACGCCTCCTTTTCGAGTTCGGGCTGCCCGCCACATTGTTGAATGGGCGGCACGCGGCCGGAGTTGGCTTTGCTGGCCGGCTCCATCGAAAACTGTTCCGCCAATTGGCCAAAAAATTCGACGGTCGGGTTGTCGCGCGCCTGTTGCCACACGTCTTGCGCGCGGCGCTGACTATCGAGCACGATAGCCCGCACTTGCGCTTTTGCTCCATAATTGGCCTTATAACCCCGTTCGATGTCCTCTTCCGTGACTTTAACTTTGTCAGCCACCAGCAGCTTCAATGCTGCGCTGGGCCATACGGAGTCGCGGATATATTTTTCGAGCGGGATGCCTTGTTGACCAACGACAATTTTAAGCCATCCATCGGTGTCGGGCTTGCCGTTCTTGGTGAGCTTGCCGGCCCGCAGGGCAGAATGGGCGATTTCAGCGTCGAGCTGTTGCTGATGGACGCTGATTCGCCGCTGTTTCAGTTCTTGATCCAGCAGCCTGCGATTGATCATCACGTCGAGCACTTCTTCGCCATGACGGCTAATGCATGCTTCGGCCAATTCGCGCATGGTGATGGTCTGTCCGCCAATCGAAGCGGCAATGCCAGGCATTTTCGACGCCATTTGCGGGTCTTTGTAGATCGTCAGCACTTCGGTTTCTTTCTCCAAGCGTTGGAACAGCTCTCCCGCGGAAGTGCGAAGTTTCTTGTCGCGAACAAACTCTTCCAGTCGGCCGCGGACCTGTTCGCGCGGCGGTGCGCCGCGGGTTTGAGCGCGGCCTTCGCATTTCAAGATGACGAACTGGCTGGCGACATCGACAATCGGCGAAATTTCTCCTTCCTTCAATTGAAAGGCGACTTTTTCGAGCGCCGGATCGCCTAACCCGTGACGGATCGGTGGAATCAGGCCTTGCAGACTGGCGCTATTGGGGTCGCGACTCTTGTCCTTGGCCAGTTTGCCGAAGCCGTCAGGATTCTGTTTCGCCTCGGCAAGCACCTGCTTGGCCTCGTCGAGGTTTTCGAGAACGATAATGCGGGCTTTGACCGCCGGGCCGAATTGGGTTTGGTAGGCTTCTTCAATCTCATTTTCCGTCGGCTGGATCCGATTGGCAGCCAATTTTCGTAGAATCAGCGTTGGGCGAATAATATCTTCTGCATATCGCTCTGGCTTGATTCCCCGTTCGTCCTGAATCATTTTCAGCCACTGATCGGGAGGAATGGCAAACTTGCGCGACATTCGCGTGATTTCCTCATCCACTTCTTGGGACGTTACGGTAACTCCCACGCGCTTCGCATAGGACGAAATTAGGTATTTTGTCTTGAGGCCTTCGAGAACGTCCTTGCCGAATTGAGCGAGTGCTTCTTGAGCAAGCTGCTCCCGGTGGATTTCTTCCGCATTGACGATCGCAACGATTTTCTGCTGCGACGATGTGCCGCCGCTTTGCGCTGGCGCTTGATTGCCGCCCTGTCGCGGCACGGGCGCATTGTCCGTCGCCACGGCTTCATTTCGGTCACCAGGAACCTGCGCACCTACTCGTTCGCGTCCGCCAATGGATCGAAAAACTAGACATACTGCGACAACTGCCAGTGCGCCGACCGCCACTTTGAGGCGACGCTTGATCTGTCCTGAAGTCACAACTTCAGGCGAGCCATCCCTGCTTGCCATGCCGGTTTCTCCATCAACCGTAAAAGAATCTGGACCTGATCGGAAGGCGTGCTATTGCCGCCTCCGCCGAATCCGGGCGGAACTATAGGCTCGACCCATCGTGGCAGTCAAGAGAAGATGGGAAGGCTAGGGGGATAGGCATGTCTGGCGCCACACTCGCCAACGTTCAATGACTTGTCGTGAAACTCGTCAGTAGTCGCTCATATTGGCCGCGACGAGCACCTAGCCGAATTCACTCTTTGGAGCTTTGGATCGTCGATGCGGAATGGCTCAAGGAAGCTTTTCGGCCATGCCATTGGTTTGGCTGGCGCCAACACGATCCTACTTCCTTTTTCCTTCGCGGCGGATCGTGACCACGTGCTCCGCGAATTCAAATCCTGTTGGCAACCAAGCTGTTCGGCCTCGCTCGCCCTGGAAAGCCTTCATCGTCGATCAGAAAGTCCCCTGCAGTAAGAAACAGCCACCGAATAATTCGACGATTCAGGCTATTCCTCCATCACTTCCGTTTCCTTCGCCTTGGCTAGGTCGTTCACTTTCGCCTCGTATTGCTTGGTGAACTCTTGAATGTCGTCTTTCGCCTTTTTGCATGCATCTTCCGTAAGAGACTTGCCCTTTTCGGCATCGTCGGCGGCTTTGTTGCCATCGCGGCGCACATTGCGGAGCGAAACGCGGGCTTCTTCGGCCAGTTCTTTGATGCGGGCGACCAGTTTGCGACGAACGTCGGTTGACAGTGGTGGCACATTGATGCGAATCACGCGGCCGTCGTTCGACGGGTTAAACCCGAGATCGCTGGTGCGAATCGCTTTTTCGATGTCCTTGATCGTGCCGGGGTCGAAGGGGCGGATGACGATCTGCATTTCTTGCACGCCGACCTGGCCCAACGATTTCATCGGCGTCAGCGACCCGTACGCCTCGACCCGCAGCGAATCAACCAGCCCAGGGTTCGGCCGCCCCGTGCGAATGCCGGCTAAGGCGTGTTTGAACACTTCGACGGCTTTTTCCATCCGCTCTTCAACATCGAACAGAATTTCTTCGGCGGACATAGATTTTTCCTCGGTCAGTCGCCAGTTGCCAGTTGCCTAATCATTGACAACTGACCACGAACCTTTGACAACATCATTACTTCGCCACTTTTTCGTTCCGCTGGCTCGAAATCATGGTGCCCACCCGCTCGCCGCAGACTGCCCGTTCGATGTTGCCTTCATGCTTGTAGTTAAACACCAAAATCGGCATGTCGTGCTCCATGCACTGAGTGATCGCGGTCGGGTCCATCACGCGCAGGTTTTGCTCGCGCACTTGATGATAGGTAAGCTCGCTATACAAAAGTGCGTGCGGGTTTTTTTCCGGATCGTCGCTGTAGACGCCGTCTACGCGGGTCGCCTTGATCAAGATGTCGGCCTCAAGCTCCAAGGCTCGCTGCGCGGCAGCGGTGTCGGTCGTGACAAAGGGGCTCCCCGTGCCCGCGGCCAAAATGACAATTCGCCCTTTTTCCAGATGCCGGCGAGCGCGACGACGGATATAAGGCTCGGCGACTCCATCCATTCGAATGGCGGTCAGCAAGCGGGTTTCCGCGCCGAGCGATTCCAATCCATCTTGCAGCGCCAAGCCATTGATGACCGTGGCCAACATACCCATATAGTGGGCCGTGGCCTCTTGAATGCCGCTGGTGCCGGCGATGAATTGAGCGCCGCGCAAGATATTCCCGCCGCCGATGACGATCGCAATTTGCACGCCGCGCTTGCTAGCCTGAATCGTCTGCTTGGCGACGTGCAGCACTTCGCCCATGCTGATACCGCGCTCACCCGCGCGGCAAAAACTTTCTCCCGAAAGCTTCAGTACGATGCGGCGCGGCTTCTCTAATGCAGCGGCGGTAGGCATGCTACTTTCCGAGTTCCCAGTGAACGAGTCTCTTGATGGTCAGCTTGGCTTCTTTGGCCAGTTGACCGACCGTTTTCTTATCGTCCTTGACGAAGGGCTGTTCCAACAGCACCCGCTCGCTGTAAAAGTTCCGCATGCGGCCTTCGACCATTTTGCCGAGAATGTTCTCCGGCTTGCCTTCCTGGCGGGCAGCTTCCGTCAAGATTTCTCGCTCTTTGGCCACCAGCGCAGGATCCAATTCCTCCTTCGTGACGGCGGCGGGGCGCATGGCAGCCGTGTGCATGGCAATGTCTTTGACGACTTCCGCATTCCCGCCATCGACTTCGATCAGCACGCCGCTCGCGGCGTTGTGATGGACATAGCCACCCGCTGGACCGTCGAATCGCACAATTCGCGCCAAGTTGAACACTTCACGAATCTTGTTCGACAGATCGTCTTTTTCCTCTTCCAGCGTGCTTCCCGATCCGCTTGGAGATTTTTGTTTCCAAAGCTCGTCGGGCGTTTTTGCACCGGGACCGATCGCAAGTTGCCGCGCCAGGTTGCTCGATAATGCGACGAACTCCTCGTTATTGGCAACCGGGGCGCTCTCGCAGCGCAGTTCGATCATGGCGCCAACGCCTTTCGACATATCGGCGTACAGAGCGATTCGACCAGCCGAAGTCTCGCGCTCGCTGCGTCCACCCATGAACTTTTTTCCCTGCTTTCGCAGATACTCGATCGCGGCCTGCTCATCTCCATTACAGGCGGCGAGCGCTTGCTTGCAGTCCATCATCGGCAGATCCGTCTTCTCGCGCAGCGATTTCACCGCGGCGGCTGTAATTTCAGGCATATTTTGAAACTCCGGTTTAGTAGGCAACAGGCAGTAGACCGTGGGCGGCAATCGCGAAGCTAATGGCTGAAAATACGCGGCGACTCGACCAATCGTTATCTGCCGCGTACCGCTTTCCACACGCCGTCAACCGCCATTCGCTATTCTTCTCCGCCGCCGACGCTGACGGCGGCCATCATGCCTTCGGTCTTTTCCTGCCGCAAGGTGGCGGCATTGTTCTTGCCTTCCAGCACGGCATCGGCAAGCTGTTGCATGACGAGTTCGATCGACCGAATGCTATCGTCGTTGCCGGGAATCGGCAGGTCGACTTTGTCCGGATCGCAATCGGTGTCGATCAAGGCCACGGTCGTAATGCCAAGCTTGTTGGCTTCCCGAACCGCATTGTGCTCCTTTTTCGGATCGATGATGACAAGACATTCCGGCTTGCGATTCAGGGTGCGAATACCGTTCAAATTGCGAAACATCTTGCGATGTTCGCGCTTGAGCGCCGATTGCATTTTCTTGCTATATGCATCGAACTCTGCCGACCCCATCAGTTTTTCCAATTCTTCCAGGCGCGTCAGGCGATTGCGAATCGTGCGGAAGTTGGTGAGCGTGCCGCCGAGCCAGCGATCGGCGACGAACGGCATTCCAGATCGAGCACCCTCGCGGCCAACCGGCTCCGTGGCTTGTCGTTTGGTGCCGACGAAGAGAATGAGGCTGCCATTCGCGGCGACCTGTTTGAGATACTTTTTCGCGCGCAGCAATCCGCGTAGCGTTTCGCGGACATCAATGATATGAATCGCGTTGCGACGGCCATGAATGTACGGCCGCATTTTGGGATTCCAGCGGCTGGCGCGATGGCCAAAATGAACGCCCGCTTCGATAAGTTCTTTCGCAGTGACAGTAGCCAAACAATTTCCTCCAAGGGTGGCACACCGGCAAGGTCGGAGTTTTGAGAGATGAGCGGCAAACGATGAGCGACAAAATGAGTTCGGCGACACTCGCCGGTCAGTGCTCGATGTTCAAAGCTCAACACTCGCCGTCCGCGTCCGGCGTTGGGCAAAAAAGTGCGGTCGGTGTATGGTTGTTTGCCTCGTCGGGACCGTTCCGCGAGGCAAGCCTTGTATGCTATCAATTCGGACGCCGAGCGTCAACGCCCGAAATTCATCCGAAATCCCTTGCCAGCAACAACTTTAGGTGTAAGACGACGGCTATTTCAACGACGAATTGGGCGACAAAGTCGAGATACTCGGTTTCCCCCAGACGAAGACCTGAATGGTTTTGGATCGACCCTAGCACGACCCGTAAGCCGTCGTTCCAAACGTCGGCCGCGACCTCCGATCGCAATTCGCGAATTTGCACGAGGAAAACGTACGCCTTCGCTACCAGATCGTCCTCCGGGTGGCTGCCAAGCAGCGCACACCGAATGGCGGTGTTGATGTTTCGATCGTTGAGTCGCGGGTTTCTCCGATGCGCATTCGTAAAGCCAAACTCGATATTTTGCAGCATGTCCAGATATGCTTCAACTTACCGATTTGTCGTGGCTGCGCACGCCGGACCCGGATTCACGGGATCAGGACGACCCCGCTTCTCGCGTCGTCTTCTTTCCTGCGCAATTTTTTATTCCAGTGAATGTTTGCTGGACATCGTGCATCTCCGCTGATCCCCGTAAAATACTCAACATGCCAAAAACGCCAAAAAACGGCAACTCGAAATCGCTCAATTTCCATGTTTCGACGGAAACGGTCGGTTTAACCTTGGCCGCGGCATTGCGCCAGTGGCTGCCAAAGCACTCTTGGTCACGAATCAAACAGCAGATTGAGTCGCGATTTGTGCTGGTCAATGGCAACGTATGCCTCGACGCCGGCCGGCGATTGCAGGCCGATGAAGTCGTCAAGGTGCTCGAAAATCCTGCGGTGGCCTTACCCAAAGAGCATGATGTGCAGGTTCAATACCTCGACCAGCACATCGTTGTCGTCGAAAAACCTGCTGGCATGACAACCAATCGCCACCGCGAAGAACGCCGGTGGCCGAAGCGTCGCAAACAGATTCAGCCGACACTCGACGAAGTGCTGCCGCGGATCATCGCCCAAATCGAAGGCCGCCGCGGCAATCGCGGCGTCTTGCCGCCGGTGCGAGCCGTTCATCGCCTCGACCGAGAAACCAGCGGCCTGATCGTCTTCGCACGCACTCACGAAGCCGAACGCCTGCTTGCCCAGCAATTCCGCAAACACACCACGCACCGCCGCTACGTCGCCGTCGTCGTCGGCCAGGTCGAAGCTCAGACCATCACCAGCCAACTCGTCCGCGATCGCGGTGATGGCCGCCGCGGCAGCACGAAAGAACTGGGCGTAGGCAAGACAGCCGTCACGCATGTGAAACCGATCGAGTACGCAAAGGGTTCAGGGTTCAGGGTTCAGGGTTCAGGATACAGAAGACATCCGGCGAGGTCAGACATCGAGCATCCAGCATCCAGCATCGAGCATCACCAGACGCCAGGCGACTCTGCCGCTTACACCCTCATCCAATGCCGTCTGGAAACCGGCCGCACCCACCAAATTCGCATCCACCTCTCCGAATCGGGCCACCCCGTTTGCGGCGACAAACTCTACCGCAACCCGCCCTTCAAGCCACCCCGACCCGATCACAGCGGCGCCACACGCTTAGCCTTGCACGCGGCGGAACTTGGATTCGTGCATCCAACCACAGGCAAAAATTTGCGATTTCAGTCGCCGCCGCCGCAGGAGTTCCGCGAACTTTGGAAGCGGCTGATGGAAACAGGACATCCATGACGCGAATCTGCGGCAGGGCTGGTAGCCCAATTTGTCCTCAACCTGAGCAAATCGAGAAGCAACGCAATACAGCGTATGCTATCGGAATCGCACACCCATCAGAATCGAATGCTTATCGCACCACGCACATTGAAGCCCGGCGATGTAGCCTGTCAATTGCAATTGCCACGGAAAATACAACGCGACGAATGTGCCCTGGCGGAATGCGCGATTACTGCTACGGGGCGCTGCTCGCGGCCTGAAGCCGCCGAATCCCGACTAGCGGCATGGTGACGCTCGATAGATAGTTCGGCACGGCTCGGTGTTTCCCCAACACCCACTCGGCGCTGCCGTACGCCTGAAAATCGCGTACCAGGTCGATCACCGTTTGCTGAGCAAGCTTTGGATTCGCCTCGTGAAGCGCCACCACGAACCATCCGATGGGCGTCGCCCAATATCCGCCGTTTTGATAATAGTCTTTCGGGCAGGCTTCCTCCCAGTACTGGCCATCCAGAAGGTGACGCAGTTGGCCCGCTTGAACGAGTTCCGCGTAGTGCTGGTCAAAATAGTGCGCGATATGCGAAGCTTGTTCTTTCGAGGCGACACTCAGGTAGACCGCGAACGCCGAACCCCAAATGTCCGGTTGTTTACATTTCAGCGTGGCGGCGAGAAACAGCCCGGTCTGATCGTCCCAGAAAACTTGGCGCACGGCTTCGACCAATCGCCGCTCGTCTTCTAAGCAGCGTTTCGCTTCCGCATTGCGATCAAGATCCGTCAGTAAGCCGGCTAACTGGCGGTCGGCCTGAATGAGAAGCAAGGAACAGAACAACTCATCTCCTTGCTTCCGCACCGAATCTGTAAATCCATACGGGCATCGGTCGTATCCTTTCGGGTCGATGGAAACCAAGCCGGTTTTTGGATTGCGCGGCGCCGACTGGATTGCGGCCAGGAGGCGATCGATGATTTGGCCCAAGAATGCTCGGTCTTTCAATCGCTGGTGCGTGTGCCAAGCCATGTCAATCATGAACATGCCGCCATCGGCGACGGGATTGGCTCCCATCGTCCCGTAGCCGGGCTGGTAGCACGCAGCACCGCTAAATCGCACGCAATCCACCGCCGCTCCATCCGATCGCAAGGAGTTGACAAACAACCGGCAGGCATCGCGCAATTCCTGTTCGCTAAACGCCTCGGGGCAACCTTCGAGCATATAGGCGTAATCGCGTAGCCAGAACGCTTCGTATCCAGCGCCCGCTTGGGGAGGAAACGCCGCGACGCCGTCGTCCATCCGACGCCGACTATCGCGAATCAACTGCCGCGACGTGTCTTGGAGCCATCGAGCCGCTTCGGAAAAATCGTTGACCGCTGCGGATTGCGGCTGCTCCTGGCCCGCCGCCCCCATCGCGAAAGTGAGCGTGGCGATGCCGATGGTTCGAAAGTATAAGTTGTGTCGCATATCCGTGATCGTAGCCCCGAAATGTGAACGATCCACCTTCCGCGTCTAAACCGCCGTCCAGCCGCATCACCTCGGGCCTTGGCTCGAAATAACTTCCGATCCTTACTTGTGCGCAGGTTGCTCGATCCTCACAACGCGCAGGACTTGTTGTGCGCGGGTCTCTCGGCCCAGCGCTGGGCGGGCATCCTCCCCACCTCAAGGGCATGATAGCCTCTCGTCACCCGCACGACAATCGCTCCTGCTGTTTTGGTGAATCCGAGAATAAGCAGCATTCTACGAATGAACATTGGAACTCCTTACGTCTTTCCAACATCGCCAGCGCGGTATCGAGATTCAAACCTGCTTCGCGTTGATCACCGGTATGCCGATTGGCGAATGCATCGGGCATAGGCCGGCGCTGCGGACCAACGAAGTGACCTGCTTCGATTTCGCGAGCCTGTTCGACGGCCACACGGGTTCTGAGGTCGTCACCGATATCTTGGCGACATTGATGAGCAAAGACGACTACCGAATTACCAGGCCGCGCACGCCAACGACTCCGCTGAAAGCATCGTTCAACGGAAGCAAATTTGTCAGCTTGCTTCAGCATGGCGGAACAAGTCGCAAAGGATGTGCTGAGTGATTCCCGAAGAGAACTGCCGACATGCGCGACGCGATCGGCACCCATTCGATCAAATCGAGGTTATCTTTCTTCGTCGTAACACAGATGACGAAAATCTACTCGCCGGGGACGGAAAGCGGGTACCTTGAAAGCGCCGGGCCAAATCTGGCTGAAGTAGCGAACGCAAGGGTCGTACGAGAAAGCCTCTGCCGACCGCCTCTTTTGGTTCGCCCTGCCAAGCCTTAAAATGATGCGTTTGGGCGATTTGCGATTGAGAAAGGATGTATTCCGTGCCAGCCACTTGCGTAATCGGACTGCAATGGGGGGATGAAGCCAAAGGCAAGCTTGTCGATTTGCTGACGCGGCAGCACGACATCGTCGTCCGCTATCAAGGCGGCAGCAACGCTGGGCACACGGTGGTCGTTGGCGATCAGAAGTACAAGCTGTCGCTCATCCCCAGCGGCATTCTCGCCAGCGGCGTGCAATGTGTTGTCACCGGGGGCGTCGTCATCAATCCCAAAAGCATCCTCGAAGAAATCGGCGGCCTCGTCGGTCGCGGCGTAAAAGTTGGCAGTAATTTGATGTTGAGCGACCGCGCGCACATGATCTTTCCTTGGCATATCGCCGAAGACAAGTTCCTCGATAAGAGTTGCTCCAGCGGCGAAAACATCGGCACGACGATGCGCGGCATCGGTCCGTGCTATAGCGACAAAGTCCGCCGTTCGTATGCCGTGCGGCTGGGAGACCTCTACCGAGATTCTTTAGAGCAACGGATCGTTCATATTGTCGAGGCCAAGAACAAAGAGCTGGTGGGTATCGCCGGCGATGAAGCGATGGGGCCGTTCGATCCGGCGGCCATTTTCAGCGAATACAAGAATTACGCTCAGCAATTGAAGCCCTACGTGGCGGATACAACCGCGTATTTGCTCGATGCGGCCGAATCTGGCAAGCGGATCTTATTCGAGGGCGCCCAAGGCGCCTTGCTCGATATCGACCACGGCACGTTTCCCTTCGTGACCAGCAGCAATAGTTCGGGCGTTGGAGTGCCGAGCGGTTCGGGTGTGCCGGGGCGCTGGATCAACCGCGCGCTTGGTGTCGTGAAGGCGTACTCGACGCGCGTTGGCGGCGGGCCATTTCCAACCGAACAAGGGAATGACATCGGCTCTCACCTGCGCGAACGCGGCAACGAATATGGAACCGTCACTCGCCGACCGCGGCGCTGCGGCTGGTTCGATGCCGTGGCGGTTCGATACACCGCCCGGCTAAGCGGCGTGGATGCGATCGCCGTCATGCTGCTTGATGTGCTAAGTAAATTGCCGGAAATCAAGATCTGCACCGCATACGAAATCGGCGGAAAACGAGTGACCCAGTTTCCCAGTCACGTCGATGATTTACGAAGTGCGAAGCCGATTTTCGAGGCCGTTCCAGGCTGGGATGAGGAAATTACCGAGTGCCGGCAAATGGCCGATCTACCGGCAAATGCGCGGCGCTATTTGGATCGGATCTGCGAATTAATCGGGCGTCCCGTGGACGTTGTTTCGGTGGGTCCAGAGCGAGAACAGACGATTTTCCAAGGCCAGACGATGGCCGCGGCAGCCGTCTAGAAAAGCCTAGCGATCGGGGGCGAGCAAATTGGAATGCTAAAATCTAGATAGCGCCGGCAAAGGGTCGGCCGTCATTGAATCTCCACTTGCGTCATCGTGTCATCCGTCGCGCCATCACCGATTGAAGCATTGCCTGTGCCAAAGGCGAAGATGCCGCGACATATTGCCGCGATCATGGATGGCAACGGCCGTTGGGCGCAGCGGCAGAATTTGCCTCGCATCGAAGGGCATCGCCGCGGCGTGGCGAGCGTGCGACGAGTGACTGAAGAAGCCGCGCGGCTGGGAATCGAGCAGCTTACGCTCTATTGCCTATCCAGCGAAAACTGGAAGCGCCCGCAGGGGGAATTGAGCTTTCTGATGCACTTGCTCGAACAGTACATGATCGAAGAGCGCACGACGATCATGGAAAACGACATTCGAGTGACGGTGATCGGGCGTCGCGAGGGAATCCCGGCGGCAACGCTCGAAGAAATGGACAAAACGATCGCGATGACCGCGGCAAACCGCGGCATGAGACTTTGCCTGGCGATCAACTATGGCGCGCGAACCGAGATGCTCGACGCCGTCAAGCAAATCGCGGCCAAGGTGCGCAGCGGCAAGCTCAATCCCGGTGAGATCACCGAAGAGACCATGGCCAACCATCTGTACACCGCCGGCATGCTCGATCCCGATTTGCTGGTTCGCACCGCCGGCGAAATGCGCGTCAGCAATTACCTGCTCTGGCAGATTAGCTACGCCGAAATCTGGGTCACCGATAAGTGCTGGCCCGAATTCGAGGCTGCGGATCTGCATGAGGCGATTCGCGAATTTGCCCGCCGAGACCGGCGATTTGGCGGCCTTTCTTCAGGCGATTAATCAGCCGTTTTAACCTTGATTGCAGGCAACCTTGAAAGTAACCTCCCCTTGTTTTTCGGTAGTTTAGTTCCTCCTTTCTCGTTTTGTGTGTTACCTCCGTGCTACGATACCGTCTATTGCTGGGCGCGATCTTTGTCGTGGCATTGGCGGCGCTGTGCTGGGCCGATAGCTATCGCATCCTGGATCTTCCGCCAGGCGGGTGGCTTTTTCCACTGGCGATTGTGCTTGCCGTGCTAGCCAGCGGTGAAATGCTGTGGCTCTTTGCGACAAGAGATTTACGCCCATTGCCGTGGGTCGTCTACTTCGGCAATGGACTGATTGTCGCAGCCAATGCTGTGCCGATATTTTGGCCTGAACTGGCCGTTGAATCACCCCTTTGCCATTTTGGTTGGTCGTTTGGTGCGGCAGGTATTGCGCTGCTCGTGGCGTTTATCGGCGAAATGCGTCGGTACCAACAACCAGGGCAGGTCATGATTCAGCTCGGTCTGACGGTATTATCTTTTGCCTATGTTGGCATATTGCTGACGTTTGCCGTGCAATTGCGCATTTTAGGCGGAAATTTTCGAGGCATGACGGCCCTGGCTTCATTCATTGCAATCGTAAAGCTGGGAGATAGCGGGGCGTATGCCGTCGGCCGATTGATCGGCCGGCACAAGATGGCGCCCGTGCTTAGCCCTGGGAAAACCTGGGAAGGATTTTTTGGGGCGATGATTTTTGCCATCCTCGGCTCGTGGCTCGTTCTCAATTGGGCCGCTCCGGCAATGAGCCGAACAGGAATCTCGTCGGAGTGGCCGCCGCTGGCGCTGTGGCGGATCGTCGTTTATGGTTTGGTTGTCGGCATCGCCGGCCTACTCGGCGATCTGGCGGAATCGCTGATCAAACGCGACATGGGGAGAAAAGATTCCAGCCCGTGGATGCCCGGCTTCGGTGGCGTCCTCGATTTGCTTGACTCGGTGCTCTTTGCCGCTCCAGTGGCGTACCTTTGTTGGGCCTCTGGGCTCGTTTAGCGAGCGTTGTGATCGCCGTAACATTTGTATTTATAAAGATTTACGGCGATTGCGCGGGTATTGGCTGGTCGCCTGCTCGGCCAATCGAGTATAGTTAAGATATCTCGCAGTACGATCCATGCCGCGCTTAGTTCTGCTTGGAAGCCGCACTCGTCAATGACGCAAAGCACTATTTCGGTAGTCGATTCGAGGACGTTGTTGTCGATCTTCGGGCCGCGCGATCAATTCCTGCGGAAAATCCGTTCCACACTCGGCGTGGATGTCTCAGCCCGTGACGGACGGCTGCGAATCGAAGGGGCGGAACCGGCGGTTCTCAAGGCGACCGAAGTGTTTGAGCAGCTTCGCACTCTGGCCGACCAAAAGGGCGAAGTGGCCGAGCATGACGTGGACGTTGCCCTCTCGCTGGTGACGGGGCCGCCAGGTATGGCGGACCATCCGCCCATTCCCGTGCTCCAGGCGGGGCGCAGTGTTCGCCCACGGACTCCCGGACAAGCGGAATACGTCAAGGCCATGACCGAAAGCGATCTGGTGCTGTGTATCGGGCCTGCGGGAACCGGCAAAACGTACCTGGCCGTCGCGATGGCGGTTTCGGCTCTGCGCAAAGAAGCCATTCGGAAGATCGTGCTGGTGCGTCCGGCCGTCGAGGCTGGCGAAAGTCTCGGTTTCTTGCCCGGCGACTTGCAAGCGAAGATCAACCCCTATTTGCGTCCGTTGCTCGATGCGCTACGCGAGATGATGGACTACGACCAAATCCGCCGCTACACGGAATTGGACGTAATCGAAATGGTCCCGCTGGCGTATATGCGCGGCCGCACGCTCAACGACGCCTTTATTATTTTGGATGAGGCCCAAAACACCACCGTCTCTCAAATGAAGATGTTTTTGACACGGATGGGAATGAACTCGAAAATCGTTGTTTCCGGGGATACTACCCAAGTCGATCTGCCGCCGCACGTGCGCAGCGGTTTGGTCGATGCACTGGGCCGACTCAAGGGGATCGACGGAGTGGCGGAAGTTCGACTCGCAGGACGCGATATCGTGCGCCATCGGTTGGTGCGAGAAATTGTGCAAGCCTACGAAGAGGAGCCGAAGCGGCGTAAATAGATCGATGGCCAACGGCAATCAAAAACGAACTCGCAGCGAGCGCGTGGCGGCAATCGAATTGCCCCCGAATCTCCTTGAGCGGGTGCTGGAGAGTTTGCAGCGGTTCGACGTCCTGGTTCGGATTTCGATGTGCGCCCTTGCCGCGGTCGCAATGTGGTTGATCGTCGGTGGTTGGGATCCGCCCTTTTCGTATCGCACCGGCTACGTGCCGCAACGCGATATCGTCGCCAGGGTTCGATTCCAAAAGGAAGATCCTGACGCCACGCGCGACGCCATCAATCGCGCGAAAAATCAGGTTCGATTCGTCTATCAGCAGGACCGCTCGTCGCTGGAGCAATTGCGCTCGGCGCTGAAAAACCAACTTGTCGAAATTGGCAATGCGGCTTCGCTCGACGCGCTAAGGCCCGGAATTTGGCAGGAGTTTTCGGCGCCGCCGATGCCGAACGTTGAGCCGCCGACGAAAGAGCAGCAAGAAGCGCAATTCCGCGAGTTTCACGACGCGATCGCGGACAAAGAAAAACTGGGCAAGGTCGAAAAGGCGATCGACCGCGCGTTTACTCCCCTCGAACAAACAGGCTGGCTCGAGAAGCTGCAGCAAAAACACGACGAAGGAAATCAAACGGAAATCTACGTGCATCCGGTCGGCAAGCCCGATTTTTCGCAAGTGGTGCAGGTTCCCGAAGTTCTCCTCGGCGAGGCAACCGCAAAGCTCTTCGAACGCCTGAAGGAGGAGCTCAATTCTCCAGAGCTAGCACAGCGGATTTTCTATTGGATCAAGCCAAAGCTAAAGAAGCCGACCTTGACGCTCGACGAACCGGCAACCCAAAAGGCCCAGACGGAAGCGGCCAAGATGGTACCGACGCAGTATGTTGTCTTCGAGCCTGGGCATCTGCTGGCGCGCGAGCCGCTGGTGAAAGCGGGCGAACCCCTCGATGCGAACAAGGTCGAGTTGCTGCGATTGGAATATCAGGCCTACCTGAATGCAATCACCCCGGCGCAAAAGTTGGCCCGCACGGCCGCGATGTTCGGAATGTTCGTGGCGTGGTACACGCTTAGCGGTTTCTACATTCGGCATCGCGCGCCGCAGATCTATCAGACGCTTTACAATTTCAGCACCATGCTGGTGATGTTCGTCGCAGGAGTGGCGCTGGCAATGATGGCTAGCGATGATTCGTGGCGGGCGGAATTGATTCCGGTCATGCTGTTCGGCATGACGGTGGCGATCGTTTACCACCAAGAGTTGGCACTACTGTTGACGGCGGCGCTGGCGCTGGTGGTCGTCGTGTCGCTCGGCCAGAACTTGCCGCAATATATCACGCTCATGAGCGCAGCGGCCACGGCGATACTATTTCTTGGTCGCATCCGCAGCCGAAGTAAACTGATCTATGTCGGCCTCGTCGCCTCGCTGGTGGCGATGCTGACCGATGTGGGCGTGAGCACCTTGGAATCGCAGTTGCCGCAAAACGCATGGCGTGTGGGCCTGTGGGCGGTGGTGGCAGGATTCTTGATGACTGGATTGTTGCCCTTTGTCGAAAAGGCATTCGGCGTGCTCACCGACATCAGTTTGCTGGAAATCGGCGATGTGTCGCATCCGCTGCTGCAAGAACTCGTCCGCCGCGCGCCAGGCACCTACAACCATTCGATCAACGTGGCCTCCATCGGCGCAGCGGCGGCAGAGACCATCGGCGCGCGAGGATTGCTCGTGCGAGTCGGCGCGTATTTTCACGATATTGGCAAGATGCTCAAGCCGCAGTATTTTGCCGAAAACCAAGGGCAGGGCGGAAGTTTGCACGAAACGCTGCTGCCGGCGATGAGTCGGTTAATCATCGTTGCCCATGTGAAAGACGGCGCCGACTTGGCCCGGCAGCACAATTTGCCGCAGCCAATCATTGACTTTATCGAGCAGCACCACGGGACTACCCTGGTGGAATATTTCTATCGGCGGGCGGCGCAGCAAAGCGAAGCCGATCCGTCGCGAGGCGTCGTCGAAGAACACTCGTATCGTTACCCAGGGCCAAAGCCAAAAACGAAAGAAGCGGGAGTACTGATGCTCGCCGACGCGGTAGAAAGCGCCAGCCGAACGCTGGTCGAGCCCACGCCATCTCGGCTGGAAAGTTTGGTTCACGAAATGGCCATGAACCGCTTGCTCGACGGCCAATTTGACGACAGCGGCCTTTCGCTCGAAGAACTGCACGACGTCGAGCAGAGCTTGGTAAAGTCGCTGACGGCGGTCTATCATGGCCGCGTGAAGTATCCCGAGCAGAAGACCGCGTAAGCGCGCCCGTCACGATCAGAAGTCTCGTTGGCGAGCCGCAAGCGCAAGCGACCATGACGCAAAAAAACTCACCTCGCCGCCGATCCGCCTGCCGCCTGCCGCCTGCCGCATTCGAAGGCTATTCGATCGCCGTGGCCAATCGGCAACGTCGCTGGCGGATCGATTCCTCCGCGCTGAAGTCCGCGGTCGCCATTGTTTTCAGGGGCGAGAACATTGCGTCTGCCGATGTTTCCATCGCTGTCGTCAGCGATGCCGCGATTCACGACATGAACCGTCAATTCTTGAATCACGACGAACCGACCGATGTGATAAGCTTCGCACTCGACCAAGACGGCGACTCGATCGACGGCGAAATTGTGATTAGCGCGGATACCGCGGCGGCGACTGCCGCCAAAATCGGCTGGACCGCGCAGGAGGAAATGCTGCTGTACGTGATCCACGGCGCATTGCATTTGACAGGTTATGACGATTTGAAACCGGCAGCGCGACGGCAAATGCGGAGCCGCGAGAAGCGTTATCTGACGCAGCTCGGCATCGAGTCTCCGCCGGCGAAATCGACACTCGGCGGAGAACCTAGGCCGTGACCGGTGCGATTCTAGTTTGGCTTTCGCTGGCAACCTTGGCCGTGGCCTGCTTTTCGGCGACGGCGGTGCAATCGCTGCGCGATTTCTCGCGATCGAAGCTGCGCGACCGCTTGCGCAGCCGCGGTCAAGAGCCGCGTTACGACCAAATTCTCGAAAACAGCAAACGCGCGGAGCTTGGGGCCGAGAGTCTGCGCGTCATCGCCAGCGCGGCCGCCGTGTTGGCGGCGGCGGCATCGATGTGGGAATCGCATGCGGGAGCGGCCTCGCTGCCGCAAACGTTAGCGGTAATCATCGCTCAAATGTTGGCCGGCGCAACCATTCTCTGGCTGGCGATCGTTTGGTTTCCAACCGCCGTGGCCGGCGTTTGGGCCGAGCCGTTTCTTGCCCGCACATGGCCGTTGTGGAAGGCGTCGGGAAAGATTTTAGGCCCCTCGGTGATCGGCGCACGGCTCGTCCAACAGGCGCTGCATCGCCTCACCGGCAAGAAGAAGCCGACGCTCACCGAAGAAGAGCTTGAAGCGGAAATCCGCGAAGTCGTCTCCGAAGGCCAGCGCGAAGGGCTGCTCGAAGAAGACGCCCGTGAAATGATCGAAAGCGTCATCGCGCTCGGCGAAGTGGTCGTTTCCGAGATCATGACTCCGCGGACGGAAGTGATTTCGATGTCGGCCGACCTGTCCTGGAGCGAAGCCCTCCACACGATCATTTCATCCGGCCACACGCGGATTCCGGTCTACGGAAAAAGCCGCGATCATGTCGTCGGCATTCTGCATATCAAAGACTTACTCCCCGAATTGATGCGCGAACAGCCCGCAGCGCGAAAGCCGATTGTCGGCCTGCTGCGTCCGCCGTTTTTCGTGCCCGAGACGAAAGCCGTGGATGAATTGCTGCAAGAATTCCAACACAGCCGCAGCCATATCGCCGTCGTCCTCGATGAATTCGGCGGCGTCTCGGGCGTGGTGACCATCGAAGACGTGCTCGAAGAAATCGTCGGCGAGATTTCCGACGAGCACGACGAGGCGGCCGGCGACGGTTTCAAATCGCGCGGCGAAAACAAATTCGAAGCCTTTGCCCGCATGAAGATTTACGAAATCAACCAGCGGCTCGGTACCGGCCTGCCAGAAGACGCGGATTACGGAACCATCGGCGGGCTGGTGTTTCACGAATTGGGGAGGATTCCTCATGCTGGCGAAGCACTGGTTGCACATGGAGTTCGCATCGAGGTACTCGAAGCGACCCGTCGTCGAATTAATCGCGTGCTGATCGAAGTGCAGCCGCTGGAACAGCCTGTGCAGCAGGCAAAGGCGGAGGTCGAATGACGGCCTCGACAAAGTAGCTCTCTTCCCAGCCGATACCATTCATCCAATCGTCCGTTCCGAAGTTCATAGGCGGTAAGCGGTCGGCCGAAGGCGTCCAAAATACCGTGAAATTCGTCGCGAAGCCAAAGCCAGTAACGATCGAAATCAAACCTCCTTTCTCATCAGCTTCCCGTGTCATCCGAGAAAGCCTCCGCCATCGTCCTTAAAGTGGTGGAATTCAGCGAAACGAGTAGCATCGTAACCCTGTTTACCAGGGAGTTTGGCAAGATACACGGTTTGGCGAAAGGCGCCCGTAGGCCCAAGGGTCCATTTGAGTCTGCACTTGACCTGCTGGGCCTATGCCATGTAGTCTTCCTCCGAAAATCGACCGGCGCGCTCGACTTGCTGACGGAGGCGAAGCTTCAGCGTCGCTTCCGTCCGCCCGGCCGCGACTTATCTTGTCTTTATGCCGGGTACTACGTCGCCGAATTGCTGAGCGAACTTACCGACGACTACGATCCTCATCCCGAACTTTTCGATCTAGCGGATCAAACGCTGGTCGGGGTATCGTCCAACGGATCGCCGTCGTCGTTGATTTTGCGCTTCGAATTGGCGGCGCTGGCCCGGCTGGGACATTTACCCTCGTTGGAAATGTGCGTTGAATGCGGCAATCCGGTGCAGTCCACTGCCCGCGTAGCGTTCGGCTTGATTTCCGGAGGCGTGCTGTGCCCGAAATGCCGGGTGGGAAAGCGGAACGTGGCGTCGCTGAGCGCCGGGGCGCTACAAGCAATGTCGCGATTGGCCGATTTGCGAGGCGAAGCCTGGAAGCGATTGTCGATCGAACCGCGAGTCCGCGGAGAACTTCGCGGCTTGGTGGGCAACTACATTTCGCATTTGCTCGGGCATCGGCCCAAGATGCACGAATACTTATCCAAATAGAATCGAATCGCAAAGAACGCGAATTGGTGAGCGGGCGATCGAGCGACCGAACAAAATCGGCCAGTGTTCCCATCGGTGCTTCATCCTTTCACCCATTCATTCGCCGCGGCTTCAATACAATTGTTACTAGAAATTTGTGACACGGATGTCGCATTTCGCCATTAATTTGAAATTCTCTGTCGTGGCGCCAATGCTCTGCGCACTGGCCATGGTCGGCTGTCGTCAAACGGCGATTGACGTGGCCAAAGGCCGGCCGCTGGAGCCAGAGCCGAATTTCATTCCGTCGGACTACAAGAAACCCTCGCAAACGTGGACCGAAAGGCTATCGCCGGACAACCTCGGCAAGACGATGAAAGCTGCCGTGGGGTTGGGGCCAAATCAGACAACTGCCGAGACGCATTTTGCCGCAGGTGAGAAGCATTTTGCCGCCAAACAGTACGATGCTGCCGCCAAGGAATTCAAGAAGGCCGCCGGTTATTGGCCCGATTCGGCGCTCGAAGAACAAGCCATGTTCCTGTGGGCCGAAAGTCACTTTTTCGCCGACCGCTACTCCAAAGCCGACGACCGCTACGGCGAACTGCTAAAAAAGTATCCCAACACGCGGTATCTCGACACCTCGGTGGCCCGGATTTTTTCGATCGGCCACTATTGGCTCGAAAAAGACAAGACCAGCCACCGCTGGGTGTTGGTTCCTAATTTTGTCGATCGTACGCAACCGATCTTTGACACGCGCGGGCACGGGATCAATGCGATGGACAACGTGCGCGTCAACGACCCGCGCGGCCAGTTGGCGGACGACGCGATCATGCATGCCGCGAATACATATTTCGTGGCCGGGCGATACGAAGACGCGGATTACTACTATGGCTTGTTACGCACCGATCATCCGAAAAGCGAATTTCAGCTTGACGCCCATCTGTTGGGGCTAAAGAGCAAGCTGATGTGTTACCAAGGTCCGGGTTACAACGGCAAACCACTGGAGGAAGCCGAGGTGCTGATCGACCAGATGCTCGTGCAATTCCCTCACGAACTGGGAGACCAGCGCGAGTTGGTGATGCAAGAAAAGGCTCGCGTGCGCTATGCCAGGGCCGATCGAGATATGAAACTCGCGAAGTACTTTGACGACGGCGGACATCACGGCGCCGCCAAGATCTACTACGCCGAGGTGATCAAAAACTTCCCCCAAACGCCTCATTCCGACGACGCCAAAACGCGGCTAGCGGCAATCCAGAAAGAGCCGGATCACCCGCCGAACCGGCTCGCGCTGATTACGGATCTGTTTGAAAAAGAAGAGTATCCCGAAGTCACGCCGGGGGCAACGACGGTGACTGCCGAGAAAGATGACAGCGCCAAGCGGCAGTAGCTGGAAGCGATGAACAATGAACGATGAAGTATGCGATACACCTCATGGACTGATCGTATTTCGTCCGCCGTTGGCACACGGGCCGTGATGCTGCGCTCTCGTCGTCGAGCGTTCCGATGTTGCCTCCTGCTCTCCGGCTTCTATCTACTGTCGGGCTGTGCAACCTATCATTTTGGCAATCGGTCTCTGTTTCCATCCGACATTCAAACCGTTTACGTGCCGATGGTGCAATCCGCGAGCTTTCGCCCTGGGTTGGGTGAGGTTCTCACGGAGGCAATTTGCAAGGAAATTGAGGATACAACGCCGTTCAAAGTGGTCAGCAGCCCAAACGCCGACAGCGTTCTAACGGCGAAAATCATTGCCGATACGAAGCGCGTCATCGTTGAAAACAAATTCGATGAACAGCGTTCGACGGACGTTAACTATCAGGTTCAGGTGAATTGGACGAACCGCCGCGGCGACATGATTCGCAACGGTCCGCTACCGCTGCCGCCGCAGTTTGTGGTGTTGGGGCAAAGCGCTGTCTACATTCCAGAGTACGGCCAATCCTATACCACGGCCGAGCAACAGTTGGTCCAACGCATGGCGGAGCAAATTGTCGGGATGATGGAAGTGCCGTGGTAAACGCCAACGCGACGCGACCGCAAGACAATGCCGCGACCGTCCGCCCATCGGCTCCGCGGTCGCCAGGGTGTCGGGTTGGTTTCACACGCGTCAATTTGCTACCATCAACGTCATGGAAGCCGTCGAAAAGCCATCCGTCGAAAGGTCGAAAGCAAGACCGCAGCGGGCTAGCAGTTGGCAAACTCGGACCCGCCAGGTACCGCTGCCTTCACGACCCTTGCTCATGGGTATTGTGAATGTGACACCGGACAGCTTTTCCGATGGCGGGCGGTATTACGATCCAAAAGCCGCGGTCGACCAGGCATTGAAACTAGTCGGCGAAGGAGCTGATTTCATCGACATCGGTGGAGAAAGTACGCGGCCATATTCCGAATCCGTTCCGGTCCAAGAAGAACTTGATCGCGTTCTGCCGGTAGTTCAGGCGGTGTGCAAGCAAGTGAGCGTGCCGGTTTCGATCGATACCTCGAAGGCTGACGTGGCGCGTGCCGCGGTCGATGCCGGCGTCGAGATCATTAACGATGTGACGGCGCTGACCGGCGATCGCGAAATGCTGGCGGTCGTCCAGGCCAGCGGAGCCGGCGTTTGCGCGATGCACATGCAGGGGACGCCGCAGTCGATGCAAGACAATCCCAACTATCGCGACGTGGTGGCCGACATTTTACATTTCCTGCTCGACACGCGCGACATGCTCGAAGCGGCCGGTATCGCTCGAGAGAAGATTTGTCTCGATCCTGGCATCGGTTTTGGAAAGACTCACGAGCACAATCTGACGCTGCTGGCCCATTGCTGGCGTTTCCATGAACTCGGTTGTCCGGTGCTGGTGGGCCATTCGCGGAAGGGCTTTATTGCCCAGGTGCTGGGCGACAAGTGCGCCAACCGCTGTGCCGGTACGATTGGCGTCGCCTGCGCGTTGGCGGCTCAGGGTGTCCAATTATTGCGAGTGCATGACGTTGGGCCGGTGAAGCAAGCGCTGCAACTTTTCGAGGCGGTGGACGGCCCATGAACTGCTCACGCCGGTGTCGTGAGGATGGAGACCGCAGGGATCGGCTATGTTGATCGACGGTTCCTGATGCCGCTGAACCTTGAAAAAATAGTCGCCGAACACCGCTGCGGCATCGCTGCCGAGTGTGATGAGTTTGCTTCGCCGTTGACCCACGCAAGCGCTTCGCGGATACTTCGCTGCAGGAGCCGAAACCCGGCGCTCATGTGAACCCATGGCTGCGGCGATAGGATTCGCCGTTGACAAGTTTTCCAGTTCGAATCACGTGGCCGAAATGGAATCCATCGAGATGCGCGACTACTGCCTCGATGTCGCTCGGCGCGCGCGGGCGGCGGCAGTCGAGCTTGTACGCGCCAAGAGCGCTCGAAAGGTCGAATGGCTCTGGCGCGCCGCCGACCTATTGCGGGAACAATCCGATTCGATTTTGGCTGCCAATCGGCACGATGTCGCGGCGGCTCCCGGTTTTGGCCTGTCCAATGCCGAGATAGATCGGTTGACGTTGACGCCAGAGCGACTTCAAACGATTGCCAAGGCCCTGGAGGACATCGCGGCTTTGACCGACCCTGTCGGCGAAGTCATCGAATCCACCGTTCGTCCCAATGGCTTGAAAATCTCGAAGGTTCGCGTGCCGCTAGGAGTCGTGCTGTTCATTTATGAATCGCGGCCGAATGTGACTTCCGACGCGGCGGCAATTTGTGTCAAAAGCGGCAATGCCGTGATTTTGCGCGGCGGCAAGGAAGCCGCCCACAGCAGCCAGGCGATTGTCGATCTCCTGCGCCAAGCGCTCAACGAGTGTCAGCTTCCCGTGGATGCCGTGCAGCTAGTCAAAACTGCCGATCGAGCGGCGGTCGGCTGTTTATTGCAGATGCACGACCTCATCGACTTGGCGATCCCTCGGGGAGGTGAAGGCTTGATTCGACGCGTGGCGGAGGAAGCGACCATGCCGGTCATCAAGCATTTTACGGGCAATTGTCATGTCTACATCGATCGGGCTGCCGATTTGGCGATCGCAGAGCGAATTGCGGTCAATGCGAAATGCCAGCGAATGGGAGTTTGCAATGCGGCCGAATCTTTGCTGGTTCATTCCGGAGTGGTGGCGGAGTTCTTGCCGCGGATTGGCGCGGCGCTCGATAAACAGGGAGTCGAAATTCGTGGAGACGAGAGCACGCGAACGTGGATTGCCAGCGCCAAACCGGCGACCGAGGCCGATTTCAAAGCGGAGTATTTAGGTCCGATCATCTCCTGTCGCGTGGTTGAATCGCTGGATGAAGCGATCGAGCATGTCAATCGATACGGATCTCATCACACGGATGCGATCGTCACCGGCGATCCCGAGGCCGCAAAGCAGTTTGCCGAGCAGGTCGATAGTGCGGCCGTGATGGTCAACGCCAGCACGCGGTTCAACGACGGCGGCGAATTTGGGCTGGGCGCGGAAATCGGCATCAGCACTGACAAATTCCACGCTCGCGGACCGTGCGGATTAAAGGAATTGACTAGCTATAAGTACGTGGTCATCGGCGAAGGACACGTCCGAGAGTAGCCGGGCGAGGAGCGCGAGACGACGGGAAGCAGGGTACTACTCAATTTCCCTTTCCATTCCATCCTCGCCCCTCTCCTAGCATGGAGGCATCGCAATGAGCGAAAACTTTCTCACCCCTGCGGAAATCGAAGCCCTCTTGGGCCAGGCTGCAACAAGTGCTGACGCTGCCTCGATGCCGCGCGAAAGGGGTCGGGAGTCAGTGTCGAGCGAAGCCTCGCCAAATGGTAAGACTCCCGACGACACTGACTCCCGACCCCGTCACCGTCACCGTGAAACCCCCGCCGATCGCAAGCGCCGCAATCGCCTGTGGGCAATTCACGAACAGGCCGCCCACAATGTCGGCGTTGCCCTTTCCGCGTTGCTGCGAACCGCCGTCGAGGTGCGATTGACGGATATCGACGCGATCGATTGCCAATCGTTCACCGAGAGCATCGCAGCGCCAACTTGCATCTACTCATTCCGTTCTCCCGCGGCGGCGGGGCCGTGGATCCTCGAAATCCCCACCGCGATTCTCATTCCGATGCTCGACCGTCTGCTCGGCAACAACATCGGCGCGATCGCAACAGCCGAGCCTCGCCCACTGAGCGAGATCGAGCAGCGTCTATCCATGCGACTCGGCGCTTGCGTTGCCGGCGAAATGAACCGCGCCTGGGCAAGCACGATCGGCCTGGCCCTGTCGCTCGAGCGGATCGAATGCGACCCGCGTTGGCTTTCGCTTGGCCCGCCGGAGAGCGAGGTTTTCGTCGCTTCGTACGATGCGCGGCTTGGAAAGGCTCGCGGCACGCTGCGGTTCGGCATTCCGCCGCAGGCGATGGATGTGCTACAGCGGCATCTCTTGCCCAATTCGGGCACGTCGATCGGTGGGCCTCAACCGACAACCTTCGACCACAATCCTGCGCCAGTCGATCGAGTGCAACTGACGGTCGACCTGCTCTCATCGCCAACAACGGCCGAGGAGGTGGCAAACCTTACGATCGGCGACCTGATCGCCGTCGAGCATCGCATCGATTCGCCCGCGATCGTCAAGCTTGACGGTCATCCAGAATTTTTCGGCCATCTGGGGGCAGCCGGCGGTCGAAAAGCGGTTCGAATTGAAAACGCCATCGAATAATGCTTCACCTGCACCTTTGTCGCTAGGTCGCTGGCACAAGCTTCGGTTGAGTTCCCGCCGCCGGCGGCGCTTTGGATTGGGCGATTGCCAACACGGCCTCGATAAGCATCAACAGCGCAAGAAGTATCAAAATCAGCCCCGCCCACGGCACTGGGTCGGAGGGAGCCGAAAATTCACCATCGCCATTCAGAAACTTCGGCCAGGTCATCGCGACCAGCGCCCACGTGCTCATCGTGTACATGACGACCGTCGGAATTCCGGTCACAAACCACACCCAACCTGCCCTTCGCGTTCGCCATAACCACACGGTCACTCCCAGCAGCGACAACGCGGCCAGCAATTGATTGCTCGCCCCGAATAAAAACCAAAAGGTCTTCCAAGCGGGAACCGCCTTTCCACTTGCGTCGATTGGCGGATTCAACAGGAAATAGAGCGGCACACCCGCCGTCAGTGCAGTCCCCAACCACCGCCCGATCCAGTTCTGCAAACCCGTCAGTTCTTGAATGATGTACCGCCCCAGCCGCGTGCAAACATCGAGCGTATCGTAAACGAATGTCGTAAAGGCCATCAGTCCGAATGCAATGGCGAAGCCTTTGGCAATGCCCAGCGTACCCAAAAATTCGCCCAGCCCGCTAGCATAGATTTGGTTGGGGCTTTGCTTGGTTAACGCGCTGTCGTTCGACAAGATCATCACGCTCGCAAGCGCAAAGGTTGCCACCATGGCTTCCAAAAGCATCGCGCCGTAGCCAACGGGCCTGGCGTCCGTTTCAAACTTCAATTGTTTTGACGTTGTGCCAGATGCGATCAGCGAATGAAATCCGGAACATGCCCCGCAGGCGATCGTAATAAACAGGAACGGCAATAGCGTCTCTCCCTTGCCGCCCGTCGCTCCCCAACCCTTGAAGGCGTCGTATTGAATCTCGAATCCGCCCAAGACGACGCCGATAAAACCTGCCATCAGCGCCGCATACAGAAAATATCCTCCCAAGTGCCCGCGCGGTTGCAGCAGCAGCCACACCGGCACGACCCCGGCGATCAAGCAATAAGCCAATAGCGCCACGTCCCACCACTTTTGCGCCGCTTGATCGGCAGCGCTTAAATCCATCGTGGGATGGAGTCGCTGAAGGATCAAGCCGAGGTCGAACGGAAAATACTGGCCAACCCAGATGACCACACCCACCAGTGGAACAAAGATCAACGTGGCCCAGCCGAGCGAAAGCCTCGTGTAGCGCAGCAACAACCCCATGACAATCGGCAGTACGAGATACAAAATCGACGACGTTGCAATGGCTCCACCGGTCACGCCGCCGCTCTCGCCGATGGTTTCGGCGGTCACCGCGCTTGGATCGGCAGCCATCGCGGTCGCCGTGCCGCGCCGAACCAATTCATCGCCACCGACAAAGGCCGACGCCGTGACATCGGTAAACGCCACGATGATGTACACCAAAGCGATCCAGATGAACGCGAGAAACAGCAAAAACGAGCGTTGGCTCATGTGCTGCCGCACGACCTCCGCAATCGACCTGGCCTTGTGCCGAATCGAAGCCGTCAGCGCCGTC
Source organism: Pirellulales bacterium (assembly GCA_020851115.1). Taxonomy (GTDB): domain Bacteria; phylum Planctomycetota; class Planctomycetia; order Pirellulales; family JADZDJ01; genus JADZDJ01. Next base: position 4,944 of record JADZDJ010000064.1, on the reverse strand, counting down.
ATATCGTGGACGCCGCCGATCAAGATCGAGCCGATTAGAATCCAAAGCAGTGCTGGAACCCAGCCGAACATCAGGCCGGCCAAGATCGGGCCGACGATCGGCCCCGCGGCGGCAATCGCGGAAAAGTGTTGGCTGAGCAGGAATTTCGAATCGATCGGATCGTAATCCAAATCGTCGCGCAATTCGACGGCCGGAGTCGCTCGCGCTGCGTCCAATTGCAGCAGCCGCGTCAACAGCCGGCCATAGGTGAAATAGGCCACGGTCAAAACGACCGCTGCGATGGCGACGATGGCAAGCAGGTTCATAAAATACGTCCCCCAATCCGCGCATTTTCTACAACTCACGATACCGTCGTGCAGATGCCGCGGCAATACGAACCAATAGACGACTCTAGCAGTATCCCTATAATTGCGGCTTTGGCGATTCGATCTGAAACTAAAACGTGATTTGGATCATGGGGCCGGCTTTTTTGCCTGCCATGCATCCGGTTCTAGCGGACTGAATAGCCTACCCCGCGTCGCGATTTGAGGAGAAATGCTGTGGCAGAAAAAGTAGTCATCATCGGCAGCGGCCCGGCCGGCTGGTCGGCGGCCATTTACGCAGCGCGAGCGGAACTTCAGCCGCTCGTTTTCGAGGGAGCGATCACCGAGGAAAACCGCTTGGCGGGGACGCTTCCGCTCGGCCAGCTTGCGCTGACGACCGAGGTCGAGAACTACGCTGGCTTTCCCGCCGGCGATTTGAAATCGTTTCTGGAGTCGGCCCTCTCGAAAGACCGCCTTCAATACATGAACATCCACGAAGGCAAACACGCCGTCACCGGGCCTGAACTGATGGAGCTGATGCGACAGCAAGCGACAAACTTCGGCACGCGGATCGTCACCGACGATGTCGTCGAGGTCGATTTGAATCGGCGGCCGTTTACGGTGAAACCTCGCGAGGGACCAACCGTCGAGACGCACACGATCCTTGTCGCCACTGGTGCGAAGGCGAATTACCTGGGGCTGTCCTCGGAAGAAAAGTACAAAAATCGCGGCGTGAGTGCTTGCGCCGTGTGCGACGGCGCACTGCCGCGATTCCGCAATCGGCCGCTGGTCGTCGTCGGTGGTGGCGATTCCGCGGTTGAAGAAGCGACCTATCTCACGAAATATGCATCGGTGGTTCACATGGTTCAGCGGCGCGACAAAATGCGGGCGAGCAAAATCATGCAAGAGCGCGCATTGTCGAATATGAAGATCGATATGGTCTGGAATCATACACTCGATGAAGTTCTCGGCGACGAGCAAGCCGGCGTGACCAGCGTACGTCTGCGCAGCACGACCGGCGGGGGGCTAAAGTCGCTCGAAGCCAGCGGCGTCTTTCTCGCCATCGGCCACACGCCGAATACCGCGTTTTTGCGCGGACAGGTGGAACTCAACGAACAGGGCTATATCAAATTCAAGCAGCCGCTGCGCACAAATACGAGTGTCGATGGGGTGTTTGCCGCGGGCGATGTGGCGGACGATTACTACCGCCAGGCCATCACTTCCGCCGGAACAGGCTGCATGGCTGCGCTCGACGCCGAGCGCTGGCTGGCGGCAAAGGGAATCCATTAGAAGTAATAGGCAAATCAAGGAATTCATCCCTGGAGCAGCGATGGAAAAGCGAAGTGTGGCGGACGCGCGCAAGGCGGATACGATCGGCAAGCAGGCAAAGCTGCAAGGCTGGATTCGCACCCGCCGCGATTCTAAGGGGGGCTTCTCGTTCCTGGAACTCAACGACGGCTCCTGCTTCGGTAACATTCAAATCATTGCCGACGCAAAGTTGTCGAATTACGAGACTGAAATTAAGCATCTCTCGCCCGGATCCAGCGTGACCGTCGAGGGAGAAGTCAAGGCCTCGCAGGGAAAAGGGCAGGCCACCGAGGTAGCGGCGTCTAGCGTCGTTGTTCACGGCACGGCCGACACAGACGCCTATCCACTGCAAAAGAAAGGGCATTCGTTCGAGTTTTTGCGAACGATCGCGCATCTGCGGCCGCGAACGAACACGTTCGGTGCCATCGCCCGCTTGCGAAATCGCGTCAGCTATTCGATTCACCAATTCTTCCAAGCGCGGAACTTTCTCTACTTGCATGCCCCGATCATTACGGCCAGCGATTGCGAAGGGGCCGGGGAGATGTTCAAGGTCACGACGCTCAATCTGGCCAACGTGCCGAAGCGTGAAGCGGCGGTCGATTATGCCCAAGATTTTTTCGCCAAAGCGGCCTATCTGACGGTCAGCGGGCAACTCAGCGGCGAAGCGTATGCCTGCGGGCTGGGCAATATATACACCTTTGGGCCGACGTTTCGGGCCGAAAACTCGAACACCTCGCGCCATCTGGCCGAATTCTGGATGGTCGAACCAGAAATGGCGTTCTACGAGCTGGCCGACAACATGCAGTTGGCCGAGGAGTTTATCAAGCACATCCTGCGCGACGCGCTGCAAGACTGTGCCGAGGAAATGGAGTTTTTCCACCAGCGCGTCGATAAAACCGTCCGCGCCACGCTCGAGCACATTGCCTCCAGCCATTTCATTCGGCTGCCCTATACCGAAGCCGTGGAGCGGCTGGAAAAATCGGGCCAGAAGTTTGAATTTCCCGTCGCCTGGGGCCGCGATTTGCAAGCCGAGCACGAACGCTGGCTTACCGAGCAGGAATTCAAAAGCCCGGTTATTCTGTTCGATTACCCGCGCAGCATCAAACCGTTCTACATGCGCGTCAACGACGATGGCCGCACCGTGAGGGCGATGGACATCCTGGTCCCCGGCGTCGGCGAAATCATCGGCGGCAGCCAGCGCGAAGAACGCCTCGATATTTTGCAAAACCGCATGCAAGAGCAGGGACTAAACCCCGAACCATATTGGTGGTATCTCGATTTGCGACGGTATGGAACGGTTCCCCATTCCGGGTTTGGCCTGGGATTGGAGCGAATTTTGCAATTCATCACCGGCATGGCAAACATTCGCGATGTCATCCCCTTCCCCCGCACGCCAGGAAGCGCCGATTTCTAGGACGCCGCGGTCAATGGAAGCTAAGGTGCCATTCGCTCCTAACACCTTTTCCACTCCCCGTCAGGGAAAAGCCGAATAATCTCCCGCAATGTTGCTACAGACGCAGAAATTACTTCAATTACTCGGCTGCCTGCGGCCGACTAGAATCCCTAGTCCGATTGATTTTGCCGACCGTGACGCTTACGATAACCAAGTTGGCAATTCCAGATCGCGGGCGTTAAAGCTTGCCAAAATTCGCCCTTCCCCGCCAATTTTCACTGCCATGAACAACGATTTCGCCCGAATGTTGGTCTGTCGCGGGTGTTGTTGTTCGGTCTAACTGCCGGCGCACGTTTCCGCTGCGCTATGCAATTCTCGCCTGCCTGGAAGGCGGATCTTCGATGGTTGCAGCGCGGATGAAAATTACACTTGCAACGAAGTGCCGACTAGCAGAATACATACCGCGAAAGCAATTTGCTTGATTTCTTGACCCTAGACACCCACCTCCGCATGGCTACCGACATTCGACTTAAAGAGCAACTGCCGGAGTTGACCAAGCGCATCGTGCAAACCTACCGCCACGAGAGCGCGATCAATCACCTGGGACATTGCGCGTTGCCAAATTACGAGGTGATCATCAATTGCTGCGAAGATCTGAAGGAGATTCTATATCCGGGCTTCCGGCGGCGCGAAGGTCTGCACATGGGCAATGTGTTGTACCATGTGGGCGATTTGATTGACTCGTTGCACGATAAGCTGACCGTGCAAATCGGCCGCGCATTGCGGCACGACTCGGGGGCCAGTCAAATGTGTACCGACGAAAACGATTTTGAAGCGCTCGGCCAGGCCAAAACCATTCAATTTCTCGAATGCATTCCCGAACTGCGGAGCATGTTGGCGCTCGACGTGCAAGCCGCTTACGATGGCGACCCTGCGGTGCGGACGACCGACGAAATCGTGTTCTGCTATCCCGGCTTGGAAGCAATTACGGTTTATCGTTTGGCGCACGCGTTGCACAAACTAGGAGTGCCATTTATTCCACGCATGATGACCGAATGGGCCCATTCGCGCACCGGAATCGACATCCATCCCGGCGCCAAGATCGGACACCATTTTTTCATCGACCACGGAACCGGCGTGGTCGTCGGCGAAACCTGCGAAATCGGCAATTATGTCAAACTTTATCAAGGCGTAACACTCGGAGCGCTCAGCTTTCCGACCGACGGCGAAGGAAATTTGGTGCGCGGCCAAAAGCGCCATCCAACTCTGGAAGACCATGTGATAATTTATGCCAGCGCAACCATTCTCGGCGGCCGCACGGTCATCGGCCATCATTCAGTCGTCGGTTCGAGTGTTTGGCTAACGAAAAGCGTCGCTCCGCAGACGACCGTTGTCATCGAGGCTCCAAAACTACGAATGCGCAACGAAGGGCTTGGAGACTTGGAGCCAGACTTAAATTTCGTGATCTGAGGCGCGGCAATATCGCACTCAAAAAATGCTGTGTTGGTCGGCGCTACACGAAGTACCTCTTGACCATTGGCTCAACCTGCATTTCTTAGTGCGTCGTGAAAAGGTGTTGGTTTCCCGTGGGTGCAAGCCCCACTCGGCAAAGGGTCGCTTCGGCGGCTCAGTGAGTCAATAGGCCGTCATGGAAACGTGAACGTCGAGCAGGCTGCGATCGCTCGGGACTTGCGGACGGCGGCGGCAACGGTGTAGGCGTAGCATTGGCCAGGGGCCACGTAGGCCAGCCATCAAACCTCTGAAATCATCCGCCCGCGTGCCGACCTTGGAAAATCACGGGCCACCGGGCAAGCGGTCGCTGCTTTCGTTCGTGTTTTCGTGCTTCTGTGATCCAATCCCCGCTCGGCAACCCCCATCCCAATAAATCAATCTCGCACCTCTTGACAGATACATATACATGCGATAACATGGACAGGCCAG
>JADZDJ010000063.1 GCA_020851115.1 Pirellulales bacterium | reverse complement strand
TATCGTACCTGGCTCGCGCTGGTGCTCTCATGGCTCGGCCTCCTGAAAACGAGATGTTGCCCCAACCCAATTGTATCCAGACGGCCCAGGTTCCATGATGCTAGCGTTTAACAAACACCTTCTTAGATGGCTCACCTCCTCACCGAGCGATACTAATTGCTTAACGACCGATCCCCCCAAAGAATCATGTTGCACGACGGAAAATCGTTTCCAGCAGTACGATCCAATCATTCTGCTGGCGAACTGTTTGACAACTTGCCCAAAGGCATTTATGGTGAACCGTACCGGCCGAAGTCACGGGGAGTCGATTTCGGTCCTTGATCTCAATCTGGATGGTAAAGAAATTGTCGCTAGCGGTTCTTTTCGGTCGGCCTTGTGGTCGTCTCGCCGCGTCTCGAGAGTTGCATCAAGCTTTGACGGCAGAAAGATCTTCATGGCATCGCCCCAAGTAGTGCGCGCACCTGCGGAATCGGATCAGAAAACGCCCTGGATCATCATCGGCGCATTGTTGGCCGTCGTCTTATTGGCCTACAGCGATTCCTTCCTGGGGGAGCGCGGTCTAGTATACATTTGGAACAGCGCACAGTATTCGCACGGCTTTTTAATTCCCATTTTTGCAATCGTGCTGCTGTGTATGAAGCAGCAACCTCTGCAGCCGGTGCCGGCATCGGCGCGCTGGGGAGGCGTGGGAATTCTGGCTGGTGGATTGGCAATTCGGCTGATCGGCGCTCGATTCGGCTACGACACGGTCCAGCATATTTCGATGATTCCCGTCATCATCGGTATATTTGTAATCGCCGGTGGATGGTCGATGATGCATTGGGCATTAGCACCATTGTTGTTCTTAGTGTTCATGATGCCGCTGCCCGGCTTCGTCGAACAGCGTCTACTGACGCCGCTGCAGCACATTGCCAGCCTGATGAGTAACTACGTGTTGCAAACGCTAGGAGTCGAGTCTTACTTGTCTGGCAGCACAATCACCATCGACGGGTCGATTCCGCTGAATGTCGCCGAAGCTTGCAGTGGCCTTCGGATGAGCACGATCTTTTTGGCGATGGCGGTTGCGATGATCATGATCATTGAGCGGCCATGGTGGCACAAGGCGATTATCGTATTGAGTTCGATTCCCATCGCGATCGTCACGAATATGATTCGGATTGTAGTCACCGGCCTCATGATGAAGGCTTGGGGCCAGGACTCCGAGTGGGCCAGCCACTTTTTCCACGATGCGGCCGGGTGGGTGATGATGCCGATTGCGTTGGGATTTTTGTATGCCGAAATGGTCCTCCTCGACCATCTCGTGATCGAGGAGGAGGTCGCTAAGCCGAAAAGCATTGGCTTCGGCGGAGGACGTGGCAAAGGGGGCGATGGCCACGAAGGCCGTCCAGCTTCGTTGCCTCGGCAACCCGCGGCCGCTCGTCAGTAATTGACAGTCGTATTGAATCGCGAGTATCAGACGCTTAACCAGCCATCCAACGGTCCAATTTAGTTTTCCACTTTTTTCGAGGGCATTGCCGTGAGTCAAGTCACTTCCGATTCTTTTGAAGCCCTGCACACATCGAGCAACGGCGAAACACGTTCGGCATCGCGAGCTTTGGTCGTCCGCGATCATGAATCGCAAACGCTCAGCCCTTACATGCTTCCTGGAGGCTTGTCTCCATTTGGCTCCGAGCCAGCAACACAAGGGCTAAACTTCACGCAATTGATGCACGCCCTGCGGCGTCGCTGGCTGCTGGCAATGATAGCCGGCTTGATGGTCGGCCTACCGCTGGCGACGCTGGTCTGGCTGATTACGCCGTCGAACTACGAAGTCATCGCGTGGTTGAAAGTCGGCGATGCCCCAGCCGCACTGGTGGAACGCAACGCCGGCTTTATGCATCGTGACCCCGTCGAATACGAACAGTATCGCAAAACGCAGTCGGCCTTGATCAAAAGCCCGGACGTTTTGCGCGCGGCACTGAACAATCCGGCAATCGCCAACTTGCCGATCATTCGTGCCGAAGATAAGCCGGAAGAGTTCCTGAAAGACGAAATCAGCGTCGCCTTTCCGCTCGAATCGGAAGTCCTTCAAATCAAAATGCGCGGCAGGGATAAGTCGCAACTCGTAAAGATTGTCAACGCGGTGAAAGACTCGTATTTGAAAAACGTCGTCGACCTCGAGCGGCAAAAGACGAACATAACTTACGATTTGTTCGACCGAGAGGTCAAAGCGAACAACGCCGACATCGCCCGATTGCAGTCGGAGCTAAAACTCTTGGCGGAGCGATCCAACAGTAAAGACGTCGAGTCGGTGCGAATGAAGGCGCAGATATTGATGAACGAATCCACTGAACGGCTTCGGCAATTGAATGAAGCGAAAAGCAAATTGCTGCGGCTCAATGTGAGAGTCGCTGTCGCCAAAGATCGGCAGGAAAACGGTGGAGGAGTGCCGGAGCACATGGTCCAAGCGGCGTTGATGCGCGATCCGGGAATCGGAGAGCTTTCCGACCACATCGGCAAGCTGGAAAACGCCCTCATGATCCACAAACAGGCCGTGAAGCATCCCGAACACGATCAAACGATCAGTCGCCTCGAACATCAAATTGCCGGTCTTCACGAGCAGCTCGACCAAAAGAAAAGCGAACTGCGACCGACGATTGAAAAATACCTGGCTACCGAGATGGCCGAGGGCAAAGGCGGCTATGGGGATGAACCTAAATCGCTCGAAGAAATGTTGCCGACACAGGCACAGCTCGAAGAGCAAGTCAAAGCGCTGCAGACGGATTACGATCAGAAACGGGAAGAAGCAGCAAGCGCGACTCAGGACAACGCCGGCGTGGCCACGCTCGAGGATGAAATCAAGCGCAAGAGCGAAAACATCAGAGATCTCGAATCGACCCTTTCCAAACTCAAGTTGCAGCTCGGCTTGCCGAATCGCGTAACGACCTATGCCGACGCCATCGAGCCGGAAGCGGCCAATCCGATGTTGCGGATTTTTCTCTCGATTTTCGCGGGCATCGTGGGATTGGCGGTGGGCGCCGGCGGAGTGCTGATGATGGAGTATCAGGCCCGTCGCGTGAACACCACCTCCGACTTGAGCATCGGTGCCGGTTTGCGAGTGCTTGGCACGGTTCCGAATCTCTCCAAACTTTCGAGTTCAAAGGGACTGAACGGCTCCGCGGCTTTACAGGGAATCTTGGCCGAATCAGTCGATAGCATCCGTACCATGTTGCTGACGCGAGACGAGCCGCCGCGCGTGGTCGTATTGACCAGCGCTGGTGATAGCGAAGGCAAGACGACGGTGGCCACGCATTTGGCCGCCAGTCTGGCTCGCTCCGGCCGCCGAACGCTGTTGGTCGATGGCGATTTGCGCTCGCCAAGTATTCACGCCATGTTCAATGCCGCCCCTGAGCCTGGAGTGTGCGAAGTCATTCGCGGCGAAGCCGATTTCGAGGGCGTTTTACAGCCGACGCCGGTCGATGGCTTGATGTTGGTGGCCGCCGGCCAGTGCGACTACCAATGCATCGCGGCGCTTTCCAAAGATTGCTTCAAAGATTTCGTGGAGAAGGCCCGCGAGCAGTTTGAGTATGTCATCATCGACTCCGCCCCCGTGTTGACCTATGCCGACATGTTGCTGATGGGAGCGCACGTCGATGCCGCCGTACTCAGTGTCCGTCGCGATGTCAGCCAAATGCACCGCGTTTACGAAGCGCGGGAGCGAATGGAATCCGTGGGCATCCGCGTCCTTGGCGCTGTGGTGAATGGGCTTTCCGAGACTAGCCGTCGCCCAGCCTATGCCCTGCCTTCCAGCGGTTAATGCGTTTCGCTTGTTTCCAAACCTTCGAACACCACCATGAACCAATATTTAGCGCCGATTGCCGCCGTTGTACTCATTGCTCTAAGCATCATTCCTCAAGCCGCATGGACCCAGCGTTTTGTTCCTCGCGAGACGACCGCCGAGCAAAAGGCGATGGCCGATCATCTTGAAGAATTGCCCATGCGTTTTGGCAATTGGGTCGGCGAAGTTCAGGAGATGGACGAGACCCAGCGGGAGGCGGCAAAGATCGTCGGCGATTTTTCCGTGCTGTATCGCAATAAGCTCGATCCAAGCCAAATTGTGACGATTATGGTTGCCTGTGGGCACGGCTATGACATGTGCAAGCACACACCCGATCAGTGCTTTATCGCTAGTGGCTTTCAGATGGTAGGCGAAGAGCAGCGATTTCCTGTCGATCTGCCAGGTGGGCCGGCCAAATTCACAACGTGCCATTTCCGCAAGGACATCCCGGGGCAAGGCCCGCAAAACCTCCGCATCTTTTGGAGCTTTAACGAAAATGGCGAATGGGTTTCGCCCACGTTCCGTGGCCAACTGACGACTTCGCCAGCGATCTATAAGATCTATGCCACGACGATTGTCGCCAGCGATACCAAGGATCGCGCCAACGAAAGCGTCGCATTGCCCTTTCTGCGAGAGTTTTTGCCGCTGATTCAACGATCGCTGTTTCCACCCGCTGGTAGTGATGCTGCCGCCGCTGGAACCGAAGAGTCGCCCAACGGCATTCCAGCAACTACGTCGCCCAGCGACACAACTCCTCAAGCGGAGCCAGTTGCACCAGGCGAAAAGTAAGCTCACTGCTGGGTGCGACGTTTTCTATCGATGCGGGTGCCATGAATGGTGCGGAATTTGCCCTAGCCGTGCTAACGAACGAAATCGTTTCGGCAACCGGTGCGACTTCGAACCGGAAGCCGGTTATGAACGACCACCCGAAGGTGATCCATCGGCATCTGCCAAGGTTAGTGGAGAGATTCTCCTCCGATAGGCAAAATTCGAGATTTCTGCACGGTAACGCCGTCTCGATAGCACCACGACGGCGGCACAAGCCCCTAGCGCAGCGATGGTTGCGTTACATGGTTCAGGCACGGGAAACGTGGGATATAAGAACTGTCGGCCTGCGAAATCGTCGTTGCTAAGCGGATTGACACCGGGAACAAATAGCGCAATTGGCAGCAAGGTTTCCATGAGAATGTCCACGCCGGCAGTATCGACACCAGGATCGCCATTGGCGACAAAATATGTATCCAACGGTGAGAGCGCTGGATTCAACGGGTTAATCAGGTTCGCAAACGAATTTGTCAGCGTTGCTAAAGCTGTCGCGCTCGTCGAGCCATCGTAGTTGTCGTCGATGAAGGGGCTGTCAATGTCGACGTCTCCTAGTCCTAGCGCATGGCCAATTTCGTGCGTCAGCAGGGTTTGGAAGATGAGTGGCGTGTATAGCGCTTGCGGATTGCTGTTAAAGTAGATATCGACGCCGGTGATCGCGTCCGAGGTATAGCCCGTGGTTCCAGAAGTCAGCGTGACCTTCGTATTGATAGTCTTGCCGACGAACGTTTCTGCTCGCTTGATGCGATCTCCGGGATTCCAAGTGCTGCCGTCAACTGCCGCAAAAATGTCGATTTCGGCCCCTGCTCGGACCAGAAAATTGACATAGCCTGGATTGACAGGTGTGGCAAAATCGGGAACAAACGACAATGTCGTACCCAAATTGGTGGCCGGGTCGACGACCGTCCAGGCATGAAAGGCGTTCTCCACCGCCTGCTGAAATTCCGCATCGGAGGGCGGGCCATTGAGCCACGAAAGTTGATCGCGGAATGTTTGGTAGGATCCACCCTGCATCGAATATCGTAGTCCGCCGTCGAGCGATCGTTCCTGCCCTTGTTCCCTTCGCGGTGCGGCATCCCAGCGGTAGCCTCGAAACAGCTCCTGCCCGCCCCAAAACGTGAATGCTTGTGCCCAACCCGTCCAAAAGGTTAT
>JADZDJ010000062.1 GCA_020851115.1 Pirellulales bacterium | reverse complement strand
TCACGTCCGTTGCCGTGACGACATCGACGACCTCGGGCTGACCGACAGTAAGCGTTCCGGTTTTGTCAAAAATAATAACATCAAGTTTAGTCGCTTCTTCCAAGGCGGCAGCATTCTTGAACAGAATGCCGTTCATTGCGCCCAAACCAGTCCCAACCATCACCGCCATTGGAGTTGCGAGCCCCAAGGCGTCTGGGCAGTCTATCACGAAGACCGTGATCGTGAGCGTCATTGAGAACAGCAAAGACTGACCGATCAACCAAAACCAGACAACAAAAGTAAGAAGCCCAATCACAATGGCAATCAGAACCAACCACTGCGATGCGCGGTCCGCACGTAATTGAGCTGGCGCCTTGGAATTCTGTGCCTCCTGAACCAATTTGACGATCTGCGCCAGCGCTGTGTCCGCCCCAACTTTAGTTGCGGTGTAGCGGAAGGTCCCGCTCTTGTTGATAGTCGCTCCGATGACCGTGTCGCCGGGCTTCTTGCCGACCGGCATTGATTCACCAGTGAGCATAGATTCATCGACTAGCGAATCGCCCTCGGTAACCGTTCCGTCGACAGGGATCTTGTTGCCTGGACGAATTACGATTGTTTCGCCCACCAGAACTTCAGCAGTCGGTATCTCTATTTCTCGGCCGTCACGAAGCACGATCGCCATCGGCGGCGCCAAGTCAAGTAACGTCCGGATCGCTTCCGAAGCCCCGGCACGAGCCCGCATCTCGAGCCAATGTCCGAGCAAAATGAATACAAGAAGCACAGCCGATGCTTCGTAGAATTGTTGACCTTCGAAGAAAAACGTGGCGCCAACACTGAAAATGTAACCGGTGCCAACGCTGAGCAGCACCAATACCGCCATGTTTAGGATTCCGTTCCGTAGCGCCCGGATTGCGGCAACTGCAAAAGGCCAAACCGGATAAAGGATTGCGGCGCTTGCGAAAAAGAACAGCCAGAGATCGAGACGAAGCCCGAACGGCGGAGCCGGCGGGGTGAACATATTCCCCATCGGCGAGTAGATGAAGATCGGCACGGTGAAGATAAGGCTGATCCAAAAGCGGTTGCGCATATCGCGAACCATGGCCTGCATGTCCATGCCGGCGCCGTGGCCCATCTCATGGGCGATCTCGCCTGCCATCGGCATCGCCTTTGCCGCCACCGAGCCGGCTGCGGCCAACCCGTGCGCCTGATCGGCGTGATGCTCCTGGACCGCAGCGACCGTAGCCGGCGTTGCTTCCGCCGACTCCCCCGGCACGGCCGGCCTCACGTAGTTGCGGGCGTGTTTCTTGTTGCTCTCGCAGACATGCTTGGGCATGATTTCACCAGTGCAGTGAAAGCCACACTGGTTGATTTTGTCCTTAAGCACCGTGATATTGGTGACGGCTTCCTCATACGCGACCGTCACGCTGTTGGAGCCAATGCTGGCGTCCGCACGTAGTACACCATGCAGCCGGCGAAGCTGCTTTTCAATGCATTGATAATCGAGCACGGAAAGCATGCCGCCAACATCAAGAGTGGCTGTTTTCACGCCTTGCTCCTCACGCTCTCAAAGGTCCAGTTGGATGCTACTCTAAGAGATTTCAGGTCGAGGGTTGGCCGTCTTTTGTTCCGCAGCAGCAGGAGGACTTGTTGACCTCGGACGGCACCGTGCGTTCGCCGCGGTTTTGTTCAATCGTTTTCGCCGGGCCAGTCTGTAACTCGACATCAGATTCGCCCTCGCAGCAAGCGTGTTTCGCCTTGCGGACGGCATTGACTGGACCTTTCGGATCCGCCTTGTTCTCTGTGGTCATTATCCAGTTTCCCATTGGCACCACACCCGCACAGTTGCCGGCGTGACAGCACGTGACATTCATAATGCCAGCGCGCGCAGCAGTCTTTAATCCATATCAATTTTGGCGCGGCTGCTGTTGGCCGCAGGTTTATCGGCTAGATCAGCGATTACAATCGTCAGTGAAACACCATACCTTCAATATGAAACCCGCCATCGACGTGCAGCACCTCGCCGGTAATCGCCGTCGCATAATCGCTCGCAAGCAACAGCGCAGCGCGGCCGACTTCATCTGCTTCGACCAAACGGCGTAGCGGCGCCTTTCGGACGGACTCGTTCAAAAGTTCGTCGAAGTGTTCGATACCGGACGCCGCGCGGGTCGCGACAGTTCCAGCTGAAATGGCATTGACACGAATCTGCTTTGGGCCGAGCTCGTGGGCGAGATATCGTACTGAGGCCTCAAGCGCCGCTTTGACGGGTCCCATAACGTTGTAATGGTCGACGACCTTCTCCGCGCCGTAGAAGCTTAGTGTCGTTAAACTTCCGCCCTTTTCCATCAGCGGCTCTGCCAATTTTGCCATATGGATGAACGAATGACAGGAAACCAACATCGCCTCCGTGAAGCGTTCCGCAGCGCAATCGGTCAGGCGACCAAGAAGTGCATCCTTGCGCGCCCAGGCGACCGCATGAAGTGCGAAGTCTAGACATCCCCATGTGCCGTTGATCGCGGCGAACACCTCTTCTAATTGACTTGCTGTGGCGACATTGCATGGAAGGAATATTGTCGCTCCGACTTTTTGCGCAAGTGGTTCGACATGGGGCTTGGCCTTGTCATTTCGATAGGTCACGGCGAGTTCCGCTCCCGCGCTACGGAAATGCTGTGCGGCCGCCCAAGCCAGGCTATGCTCGTTGGCAATCCCGATAATCAGGCCCCTGCGTCCTCGCAGATCAACGATTTCCATTGCACTCTCCGCCGCCGGGTTCGTTTCGTTACGCTGGTAATGGATGGCAAGCCGCCTCGAACTGAGGCGCGGCGTGAACCGTCGACTCGGCTTCAGGACTGCTGACGGGTCGCTTTACCGCATTGCTCCCGTGGATCAGCGTCGCCAGGGCAATCGAAGCAACTCGCGCGGCTGAAGGGTCGGCCCGGGAGGTCAGGACGACTGGTGCCGCAAGTCCAACGACAGCTCCGGCTAGCGTGGCGCCTGCGAGGCATTCGAGATTCTTTACAAGGATGTTGCCGGAGACAAGGTCGGGCACGAGAATGATATCGGCGTCGCCCGCTACTTCGGACACGACGCCCTTCTCTTTCGCGGCGGCGGCTGAAACGACGTTGTCAAAAGCCAGAGGTCCGTCGACCAGTGCGCCGGAGATCTGGCCGCGCTGACTCATAACAGTGAGTGCCGCGGCATCAATTGTCGACGCAATGGCCAGGTTCACGGTTTCGACCGCCGAAAGAACCGCCGCTTTGGGCTTAACGATCCCGATTGCTCTCGCAACCTCTATTGCGTTCTGAAGAATCTGGGCCTTCGCATTGAGATCGGGGGAGATGTTGACTGCCGCATCTGTAATGACCAAGAGTTTTGGATACGTCGGCACTTCGATAACAAATACATGACTCGCGCGGCGGCCCGGGACGCGTAAGCCGCTCGCCTCTGAGAGCAGCGCGCGCATGAGCACGTCTGTGTGGATATTGCCCTTCATAATTGCGTCGACCCGTGTATCGCGTACCAGACGCGCGGCAATTGCCGCAGCTTTCGCGTCGCCGCCGCCGGCAGCGATGCAGGTGACGGAAGGATCCCATCCATGTTGCTTGGCGAGATCGGCGATTTCGCTGGCGTTGCCAATCAAGCAGGGTTCGACCAAGCCGAGTGCCTTTGCTTGTTGCAAGCCGTCAAGTACTAAGCCCCGGCCGGCACCAACCACGGCCAGCCGGATGGGACTATTGATTCTGGCCTGATCGATCATGTGCTGCAGCGATCCAGTTCTTGCCTTCATCGCTCATGTTTCCTTTTCTCGCGACAAGGCCAGCGCCACCGTTTGGCGCGCAACTACAGACTCCTCGTCGGTCGGCATGGCGTGGATGTGAACTCTGCTATTGGCTTTAGAAATGATTTGCGCTCCGTGACGATTTCGGCCGAGGTCGAGATCAATGCCGAGAAACTCGCAATCCTCACAGATGCG
>JADZDJ010000061.1 GCA_020851115.1 Pirellulales bacterium | reverse complement strand
TGGCGAAAACCCGCGAGTACAACGCAGGCTTGTCGCGGGCGCCGATTCGCGAAAATAATTTTGCGGTGGAAATGAGCTGGTGAAAATCCTCGGGATAATGCGAACAATTTGCCGCGAAGATTTCCGGTTCATTTCCGGGGGGGTGCGCAAAAAAATGGAAGGCGGAAGCGAAATGGATCGGGAATTTACGAGTGTTTTTGAGGTTTGAGGCGTGGCGAGGGTCGATGGAAAATAAGGAGGTGGCTGCTTGAAGTTTTTTGAATCGTGCGGGCGTCCATAGGCGAAATCATGCAGCGGTGCAGAGTGGGCATGGAAGCCGTCAAGCAATAAACCTTGAGCGAACTGCGACACGGCTGGGCGGTGGCCGCGGGCTGCGATGTGCAGAGTTTATCTTGTCAAAGATCATCGGCCGCCGCATGCCGTTCGGCACGGCGGGCCGCGCCAGCGATGGTGCTGGCCTGTCCATGTTATCACATGTATAGGTAACTGTCAAGGGGCGAGTGACAGGTCCGACTCCTGATTCAAACTGCACAAAGTTTGCCGACCCCTTCGATGCTACCCTGGGATTGTGGCTGCCGGGTGGGGATCGGATCACGAAAGCACGAAAACACGACAGAAAGCAAAGACCACTAGCTCGTTTCCCGTGATTTTTCAAGGTCGGCACGCGAGCGGATGTTTTCGAGGCTCGATACACCGCCTAGTTTTGCCTCTGCGAACACTTCGCCTTGCTGGTTGCCCAACAGCACGCAACACTCGAGGCCGAGGCGACTGGCTAGTTCTTACCTCGTGCGGCTCTTGCACTCGCGACTTTCCTCCGGCTTACGCCGACGCACCTTGTCCCGTATTACTTCCCTGTTAGCTATTGTATATTGCTACAACCACTGCAAAAACGACATAGCACACGATACCAATGATCGCACCCCGCATAGGCCGCTTGAACAAAAGGCCAATACCGCACCCCACCAAAGCAAAGGCTGTGAAAGACATCGCTATGTACAACTCGTCTCTGATATGTTGGCCACCTTTTTTTGCCGCTCTCGGCATCGCCCGGTCAGCATATGCCAATATTACGAAACCAATGGCAACCAATGAAATACACGCAAAGAGCCGCCTCAGAGAAAAACGCCACATCAGATCTTGCTTATCCTCTATGCACTATGCCTGGGAATTCTTGGGTATATTTCCTCGGGCGTCACTGGCCCAAAGATGGTCGAACGATGTGGGGCTGGCGGCGGCGGAGGCGATGGTGGAGCATACGGATATGCCTTCGGAATGTTGCAGTCCTTTCGTTTGTTCCATGTGTGAACCCATTCGTCGGTGTATCCGTCCACGAGTGGTGGCCCCTGTGTATGAACGTTCCCTAAGCCCTGGACGAATCCATCGTCCACGTAGACCGCCCCCCTGACTCTGTCGAGGTAATTTTAATCCAGACATGTACGTCGGGATCCTTGACTGGCTCGGCAACTCCCTCGACTGAAACTTTGAAACACTTTCCCGATGATTCAAGTTTGAAAGCATCTTCAAATCCATAAGCCCACTCATAACACCAATATCCACTAACTTATGGGCTGTTCGGCTGCAAGTTTATTCGCCCTCCTTTATCCCAAGTTCGCTTGATAGCTCCAGCAATTCGTTTTGCCTCTTGCTTGCACTCTTCTGATTTTGCAATGGCGATCAACGCGGCCTCTAAATCCGCCATTGTCGTTTCTTTTTTCATTCCATTGGGATCAACATAAATCGTCGCCGCATTCCCGACATAGCGATACAAGTTGCTCGCATCGCCTGCGAAGCCGATCGAGTCTTCGCTGAGCCAGCGGCCGGTCGCGGAATCGTACCAGCGGCCGCCCCCTTGGCTGCTGCCGTTCCATTGTAAGCCCGTGTCGGCATCATGGTAGCGGCCGGTGTAGGCGAACAGCGAATCGACGGTGGGCGCATCCAGCCGGTTGCCGAAGGCGTCGTATTGGGCGTGGTCGGCGAGCGCGGTCGAGCCGCCGCTGGACCGCACCCAGTCGCGGACGGTGTGTTGATGGTCCGAAAGCGCCCAATCGACCGTGCCGGGGGCGTAATACCATGCGACATTTTCCTCGGCCAGAAGCTGATCGACCGCCGGTCCCCACAGGTAACGGTTTTTGAGGTCGCTGAGCGTCAGGGCCGCGGCGTCATCGTCGGCAAACCGCAGCACGATCTGGTTGCCGTCGTAGATGTAGGCTTCGGTGGCCTCGACCGCAGCATCGGCGTCGGTGTCGGAGCGCTTGCCGATCAAGCGGTCGAAGGCGTCGTAAGTGCCTAGAACGAGTCGCGTCCCCTTATTTCGCTTCTGGGCTACCGCACCTTCAACCGAACTCTGAACTACGGTCAATCGAAATTACAAGCCTTTTGGCGTCCAGACTAAAAAACCTTCGTCGTCAAATGCTGGAACAAAGATATGCTGGGTGCTTGCGGTAATTTCGTCAAGGAATCGTTCGGTCCACTCAGCATTTTTTGGCATGGTGATATTATCTGCACACAAGCCAACAAACCATTGGTTCCACGGCACGCGAATCGCATCTTCGCTCACATCGGGAGAGGTATCTTCTTTTGTCAATAGGTGGTAGACTCTTTGCTTGAAAAATGCCAATCTATGGCCGATTTCTTTTGTAGCAATGTCGTACGATGTATTCCAAAAGTCCTCGATAACTACTAGAGGTTTACTCGAAGAATTCAAATAATCGCTCAAAAACCTAACGAGGCCATCGATTGGCCGATCGCCTACTGAGATTTTTGGCGTATCGATTGCATCTCGCAATTGTTTGCCTTGGTATATTCCTGCCCACCGGTAGTCGGCTATGAGTTCTAAATCTAACGATTCCATCGCAATCGCAACGAATTGACCGTCTATTGCAGCAAACTTTTCAAAGAGTTTCTCGCTGAGGAGACACTTCTGATAGATACCCATTGAAAGGTTAGCAAAAATATGGCTTTTTGCATTGGAATCGTCCTCTTTAAGGAGATAATATTTCCATTTCATGCGTGCCTCGGATCAAGGAATTGCAGCGTTTGCTGGAATAGTTCCCCAAAACGGTGGGATCAAGGATGGGAGCATTCTTCCGACGCGATATATGACGTATCCACAAGCAACGCCACCACCAACGATTACAACGGTATCAAATGTTCCTTCCGGAAAAACTGGTGTGGGCTTATTTGGATTATTGTTGGGATCTGCCACCCATTTTCCAGTGTCCGGAAAATAGTCCCATCTGTTGCCATACGGATCTCTCCATCCCCAGTGTGGTCCTTTGGGCTGAGGGTGATGGAGATCTGGATGAAGCTTGTCACCCTCTGGGCTGTTCCAACTTCCACACGGCCCGCCTGTAGGGTCGTAGGGAGGTCCCTTCCATATCCAGCCAGGACCGGGGGGAGTATAAGGACCTGGTGGTATTGGCGGCGGAGTAATCGCCGGTTGCCCTCCGTTCGGCCGGGGATTTATATGAGGGTCTGCCCAGCCGGGGCTATGAGGCTCGAAAGTCCAATCAAGTTCCCGCCCGTTGGGATCTACAAAAATCGTCGCCCCATTTTCAACGTACCTGTACAGATTCGACGTATCGCCGCGGAAGCCGATCGAGTCTTCGCTGAGCCAGCGGCCGGTCGCGGAATCGTACCAGCGGCCGCCCCCTTGGGTGCTGCCGTTCCATTGTAAGCCGGTGTCGTCATCATGATAGCGGCCGGTGTAGGCGAACAGCGAATCGACGGTGGGCGCATCCAGCCGGTTGCCGAAGGCGTCGTATTGGGCGTGGTCGGCGAGCGTGGTC
>JADZDJ010000060.1 GCA_020851115.1 Pirellulales bacterium | reverse complement strand
CGGCGGCGGTCCCCACAGGGACCGTGCTTTTGGTGATGACGATCGCATCGTTTCGCAAGCGTGGAGCGATCGTCGCGACGACTTTCCAGAGGGCGGACAAGTCGGCCGATCCATCCACCGATGGAGGAGTGCCCACCGCGAGGAAAATGAGCTTAGCAGGAGTAACCGCCTGGGCCGTGTTCGTCGTGAACGAGAGCCGTTCGGCTTCCACATTGCGCGAAACAAGTTCACTGAGTCCCGGCTCGTAAATGGGCAAGATGCCCTGTCGCAATCGGTCGATCTTGTTCTCGTCAATATCAACGCACGCGACTTCATTGCCACTCTCAGCCAGGCAAGCGCCCGTCACGAGGCCGACGTAACCGGTACCGATGACTGCGATGCGCATGAGAACGTTTAGAAATCGCTAGGGAAAGCAGCGGATTGCGTGGATGTTCGCGGAACGGACAGTTGAATCTCGTTGGGGCTAAGAATCTTTGTCGTAGCCGCGTTCAACCGCGGTGATATTTGTGCGGGGTATCAAGTTGGATTTGCCGGCGGAACCGGCTCCGTGGGAGGTGCTTCTTCTTCAACCCGTTCTTCCGGCGGAACGCGGGCAATGGCCGCGAGCGAATCTTCTTCGTTGAGGCTAATAATCTTCACGCCGTGCGTATTGCGTCCAGTCACTCGGATTTCCTTGACGGCGACTCGCTGAATTTTTCCGCGGGCCGTCATCATGAGGAGTTCGTCGTCTTCGTAAACGCACACGATGCCGACGACTGGGCCGTTACGCTCGGTGCGAATGTCGCGGACACCAAGTCCGCCCCGCTTTTTGGTCGGATAGCGGGCGCTGGAGGATTCGGATTCTTCTCCCTCTCCCTCGGTATCCACATCGGCGACTTCTTCCGCCGCATCCGAAACCGATTCGAGTTCGTCCGTTGCTGACTCCCGACTCTCGACTCCCGACTCCTGATCCAGTTCGTCGCTGTTCGGTCCGAACGGCGTGCATTTGCCAAAACCGCGCTGGCAGGCGGTGAGGAGCATGGCTTCCGGGTCGGCGACGACCATGCCGACGGCGCTGTCGCCGGCGCGCAGGCGAATTCCACGGACACCGGTGGAGTTGCGCCCCACGGGACGAGCATCGGACTGTCGAAAGCGGACGGCCTGTCCTTTGGCGGACGAAATCACTAGCTCGTCCCCCTTCTTCGTCAGCACCACGCCGATCAACTCGTCTCCTTCGCGGAGATTGATGGCGATGATGCCGCCGCGCTTGGGGCGGCCATATGCTTCGAGCACGGTTTTCTTCACCAGACCATTGCGCGTGACCATCGCGAGGTAATGATCGGGCAGGGTGAAATCTCGAATGGCGATGCAACTGGCGATTTTTTCCCCCTCGGCCAGATTCAGCAAATTGACCACCGCGCGGCCGCGACTTTCGCGGCTAAGCTGCGGCAAGTCGTACACTTTCTGCCAATAAACCTTGCCGAGATTGGTAAAGAACAGCAGATAGTCGTGCGTGCTGGCGACGAACAGATGCTCAATCGGATCTTCTTCTTCGGTTTTCGCGCCGGCCACGCCTTTGCCGCCGCGGCGTTGAGCTCGGTACGTCGTCACCGGCGTCCGTTTGATATAGCCGGTGTGGCTGATCGAAACGACCATCGTCTCTTCGGTGATGAGATCTTCCAGGTCGATTTGGCCGATTTCTTCGCCGCTGATTTCGGTGCGCCGCTCGTCGCCAAATTTGCGTTTCAGTTCCAGACAATCGCTGCGGACGATGGCGCGGATGTTCGCTTCACTGGACACGATGCGCTGATACTCGGCAATTTCTTCGAGCAGCTTGTTGTATTCGCCGCCGAGCTTTTCCTGTTCGAGGTTGACTAACTGGCCGAGCGTCATGCGGAGGATTGCATCGGCCTGAACGGCAGTCAGTGTGTAGGTGTCGCGGACGCCGCGTTCTTGTTGAAAGGCCGCGAAACCGTTGTCGCCTAAAGCGCGCTGCATCATTGAAGCCGGCGCTTCAACCCCCATCAACCGGGCTTTCGCCTCAGCTTGGGTCGCCGACGAACGAACAATGCGGATGATTTCATCGATGTTGGCATAGGCGAGCAGCAGGCCTTCGACGGTGTGCTTTCGCTGCCGCGCCTTCAACAGCAAGAATTGTGTGCGACGACGAATCACGGTCACGCGGTGGCGAACAAACTCCACCAGCATTTCCTTGATCGACAGTACTCGCGGCTTGCCATCGACCAGCGCCAGGAAGATCACCGAAACGGTGTCTTGCAGCGGCGAGAATTGGTAAAGCTGATTGAGTACGACCTCTGGGTCGGCGTCGCGCTTCAACTCGTAAACCAAACGCACCGGCTCTTTCAAATCGCTTTCGTTGCGGCCCGCGGAAATGCCTTTGATGCGGTCGTCGGCGATCAATGCCGCGATTTTCTCCTCGACGGTGTCGCGCGCCGCTTGATAGGGCACTTCATTGACCACGATCCGATGACGACCTTTGCCAAATTCTTCGATCCGCGCCCGCGCCCGCAAGGTGATCGTGCCGCGCCCCGTGTAATAGGCTTTGCGAATGCCGCTGCGGCCCATAATCATTCCACCCGTGGGAAAATCAGGGCCGGGGCAGATCTCTAAGAGTTCGTCGATCGAAACATCCGGGTTGTCGATGATCCGCACGAGAGCGTCGCAGATTTCGCTCAAATTATGCGGCGGAACGCTCGTCGCCATGCCAACGGCGATGCCTTGGGCTCCGTTGACCAGCAAGTTCGGAAACTTCGAAGGAAGCACCGTCGGCTCGGAGTGGCGCTCGTCGTAGTTGGGGACGAAATCGACGGTCTCGAGTTTTAAGTCTTCCAGCAGCAGCGCGGCAAAAGGTGACATGCGCGCTTCGGTGTATCGCATGGCGGCCGGGGGCAGGCCGGCGACCGAGCCGAAGTTGCCTTGCTTGTCGATGAGTACGTAGCGCATGTTCCATTCCTGGGCCATGCGCACCAGCGTCGGATAAATGACGCTTTCACCGTGTGGATGATAATTGCCGCTCGTATCGCCGGAGATCTTGGCACATTTGATGCGAGCTGCGCCTGGCGATAGATTCAAATCGTTCATCGCCACGAGAATTCGTCGTTGCGATGGCTTGAGGCCGTCGCGTACATCGGGCAAAGCGCGACTGACGATCACGCTCATGGCGTACGTCAGATAACTTTCTTTCAACTCTTGCTCGATGGCCAGTTCGATCACTCGGCCCGACGAATCTGCGGCGTCGGCAGCGCCAGCGGAGTCGGGAGGCAGATCGTCCGGTTCGCCCGGTTCGTTTGCGTCGGTAGACAACGCTCAAATCCTTTCTAATGCGGTCGACTTAGTGCCGTGGTGGGGCAATAATCCCAGGCAACCCTATCATCAAAATCTCGTCGTTTGGAAGCTCTAAAATATACCTTGTTTTGTAGTAGCTCACAATGAGCCGTCGGTGTAATTCGCCTGTCGCAAGCTGTTGTGATAGAATGACTTGCGGCGACGTTCTTCCGACAAAGGCGACAGGACGCGAAACGCCGCACAAATGGCCGTTTTTCGGTCGATGGAGCAATTCAATGATGGGCCGAAACCAAGGGCAAATTGGATGGGTACAAACCGCCGTGAACCGTTTCGATTTGCATTGATCGACTGGCAACCGGCAATCCGATTTGAATTTTGAACTGTGGTTTCGTTCGTTCGAGACGATTCGTCACGGAGTACGTCATGCCTCTGTTTCGCCTGTGTTGGGTAGCCGCTGCTGTCTTTGGTTTCGCTGTAATTTCTTACACGGCAGCAATGACATTCGCCGACGAAGTCGCAAATTCGACTCCACGTGCGGCGGCGCAAGCCAAACCTGCCATTGGCGATAAGGTCGCCGCGATGACGTTCAAAGACATGCGATTTCTCCCACGCTCGTTGGGCGATTTTATCCATCCGAAAGATCTGGTGAATAAGCAGGCATTTGTGCTGATCTTTACGAATGCCACTTGCCCGCTGGTGCGAAAGTATTTGCCGCGACTGAAAGGGTTGGAACAGCAATATCGCGGCAATGGAGTGCAATTTATCGCCGTGAATGTCGGCAACGACGACTCGATTCTCGACATTGCCACGCAGATGGTGCAGGCCGAGGCCGAATTTCCATTCGTAAAAGATATCGACGGAAGCTGCGTGAGGGCCTGCGGTGTCGAACGCACGCCGGAATGCGTGCTGATCGACGCCAATTTCAAGCTGCGATACCGCGGGCGGATCGACGATCAATTCCGCCTCAGCGGTACCGCGCCGGCGGTGACGAAGCGCGAACTACAAGATGCAATCGAGGCACTGGTCGCCGGGCACCAAATCGTGGTGACCGAAACGCTCGTCGATGGTTGCCGTATCACATCACCAGTCGCCGCGAAGCCGTCGGACAAGTTCACCTACGCCGACCACGTTGCAGGCTTGGTCGAGCGGCACTGTGTCCGGTGCCATCAGCCCGGCACTGCCGCGCCGTTTTCGCTGCTCACTTATCATGATGTCTCCAGCAACGCCGAAATGATCGTCGAAACGGTCAGCGAAGGCCGCATGCCTCCGTGGTACGCCAGCCCTGTATTCGGCAAATTCGAAAACGACCGCTCGATGCCCCAGGCCGACCGCGACATGTTGGTCGATTGGGTTCGATCGGGGATGAAGAAGGGAGACTTGGAAAAGTCGGCGGCTGCACCGCGCGAAACGAACCACGAAGATGCACCGGCCAAGGACGGCAAACAGGACGACGACCGCTGGGCCAAACGCACTTGGCAACTGGGCCAACCCGACGTCATCTACGATGTCCCCGGCACTTTCGAAGTGCCCGCCGACGGCTACGTCGATTACAAGTATTCCGCCGTTCCGCAGATGTTCTTTCGCGACGCGTGGATTCAAGGGGCGGAAATCCTGCCCGATAATCCGCGAGTTGTGCATCACGCCAACTTGGGCTTCGTTTCGATCAGCGGCAACATTCGCAATGCGAAGCTGATCACCGGCTATGTTCCCGGCGGCGGGCCGATGGTACTGGATGGCGGCGTCGCGGCCAAAATTCCCGCCGGATCGCTTGTTGGCCTGCAGATTCATCTGACGACCACCGGCCAGCCCGAAACCGTGCGCCTGCGCGTTGGCTTCAAGTATCCGCGCGAAAACATCCAGCAAGAATTGCGCCACCTCGACATTCACAACAAGCGGTTTGCAATCGAGCCGTTCGCCCCTGCGCATGTCGTCAAAGCCAGCCGCTCGCTGAGCAAAGACTCGACAATCTATGGCTTTTTCGCCCACATGCACAATCGCGGGCGAGACATCACTTGGACTGCGAGACTGCCAGATGGCCATGCGCAAACACTGCTGATGATTCCAAACTACAGTTTCGATTGGCAGTTGCCGTACTATGCACCGAAGGGTCAAATGAGATTGCCCGCGGGGACGAAGATCGACGTCGTTGCCCACTTCGACAATACGTCGTTCAACCCATATAACCCCGACCCGAGCAAGACAGTCCGCTTCGGCCAGCAAACGTTTGAAGAAATGATGTACGGCTATGTATTCTACACGGAAGACGCCGAACGGCTCGAACTGAAGATCAATCCGAAGACGGGGCTGGCTGAGGAATAAGCCACAAAATCGCATGTGGCTCATCGACCCGCGTGCCAGCATTGCTCGACAAGCCATCGGTGGCGCCCGACGAACCTTCGAAGTCTATTCCGTGTTTCTCAATGCACCATGAAAAGTTGGTGGATTTGAGACGCTTTTGCGTCTCAGCGAGCCAATGGGCCGTCAGCGAAACGTGAACGTCGAGCAGGCCTCGAAAAGGGTCATGGGGAAGCCGAAGCGCCTGGAAGGTCAGCATCGCAAGGGCGGATTCACACGGGTGGTGCTGGGCCTGGCCGATCTATCGTCCGGGGACGGGCTCAATCGACATCACGCAGATCAAATCCGCTCGCCCCGGCATGATCGGATCGTTACGCAGAACGTTCTCGGCATACGACATGCCATCAACCCAAACCATGGCGCGGTGCTGGCCGACTAAGGAATGAATGAGGGAAAAACAGCTTCGGCGAATCCTGCAATTTTGTTCTGCTCGCACCAAAATATGCGATTCAAACACCGAAGTTAATTTTCCACTCTTCTTTAGCCTTGCAACCACGACGGCAACTTTCCCGCCGTCGGCAGCTTGATGACCATTGCGCTCTTGATGTCTGAGCTTGATCGCACCGCATCGAGCGCCGCGGCCGGCGGTTCGCTGTCGAGGTTCAGCACGCCAATCGCCGTTCCGCCCGGCCCTGCGCCGCCGCGTCCGACGGCCATCTGGGCGATATTGACTTTGTGTTCGCCCAAGATCGTCCCGACGCGGCCGATGATCCCCGGCACATCGGTGTGCGTAAACACGAGCAATATGCCGTCGAGATAAGCTTCCAACCTGTGATCGTCGAGCTGGACCAGTCGCGGCATGTTATGTCCAAACAGCGTCGCCGAGGCGCGGCGAGTTTCGCCGTCGGAGACGATTTGGGCACTGATAACCGAGCTAAACGCCCCCATGTCCTGACGCGACTGTTCGACCAGTTCGATGCCGCGTTCGCGCAGTAGCACTTCGGCATTAACGATATTCACATCTTCCACCAGCGCCGATTCCAGCAGGCCGCAGGCGAAAGCGGCGCTCAGCAGCTTGGTATTTTTTCCAGCGACTTCGCCGCGGTAATGAATCTCGCACCGCTTCGGCGCGCCGCGAACCAATTGGGCAAGCAGCAATCCCATGCGATGAGCAGCGTCGAGATATCCGCGGAGCGATTCGAGCGTCTTGGGATCGAGCGGGCTCATGTTCACGGCATGACGAATCGCTCCGGTCGTCAAAAAATCGACCAGCAGCCCCACCCCTTCGACCGCCACTTGCGTTTGAGCTTCCTCCGTGCTTGCTCCCAGGTGCGGTGTGCACAGAACTCCCGGCATGCCATACAACGGGCTATCCGTGCAAGGCTCGCGTTCGAACACGTCGAGCGCAACGCCGCCAATCTTGCCGCTCTTAAGGCCCTCGACCAGCGCCAACTCTTCGTAGATACCGCCACGAGCGCAATTCACCAGCCGCACGCCGGGCTTGAGCAGATCAAGCGTATGACGATTCACGATGCCGCGAGTTTCTTCCGTCAAGGGCGTGTGAACGGTCAGGTAGTCCACCATCGGCAGCAGACCGTGAATGCAATCGATCAACTCGATGCCCATTTCGGCGGCACGATCTTTGGTGAGAAACGGGTCGAACCCCACGATCCGCATCTCGAACGCCTGCGCCCGCTTCGCCACCGCTTGTCCGATTCGCCCCAGGCCGACGATCCCCAGCGTCTTGCCGGCCAGTTGCGTTCCCATGTATTTGCTTCGATCCCACTTGTGGTCGAGCAAACTGTGGTAGGCGGGTGCAACATTCCGCGACAGCGCCAACATAATCGCCCAGGTATGTTCCGCCGTGCTGATGGTGTTTCCGGCAGGGGTATTCATGACGACGATGCCCAATCGCGTCGCCGCCTCTTTGTCGATATTATCCGTCCCGACGCCGGCGCGGACGATGGCCTTGAGCCGGTGGTTTCCCGCTAATGCCACGGCAGTTATCTTCACGCCGCTACGGCAGATTGCCCCTTCGAACTGGGTGAGCGCCTCGCCGAGTGCGTCTCCCTTCAGCCCGGTGCGAACTTCATATTCAATCCCTTTGGATTTGGCCTCATCAAGCAACTTGAGACCGTCGGCGCTAAGGGAATCGAGAACGATAATGCGGGGCATAGCGGAGGTGTTCTATTTTCGTGGTTCAGGGTCGAGCCATGGCGCCAAGTAGCTAGCAGAATAGCGCTTGCCAGGCGAGCGGTCAAGATTGTGAAAATGATGGATGCAGCGTCGCTCTGTCGATCTCAAATGTCCTGTTGTCAGTTTCTCTCGCCGGCAGCTATATTGTGGCGAACCGATCGTTCAATCTTGCACCCATTTTGAATTCAAGGCCATGAAAATTTTCATCGGAATAATGGTGGCGATTCTGGCAATGCTAGTCCCGCTCCTGTGTGTTGGGGCGGTTGTCGGGGGGCTTCTCAAGTGGCTGTTCGGTATGGAATGGGGATCGGCCGTGCTGACCGGCGTGGTGTCAACGGGCTTTGCCACGCACCTGGTACTCTATGTGTTGGCCAGCGCCAAGTCGATTCAACTGGAAAAGGAAGTGCAGCTCGACGATGAAGGTGACGACGAATCGGCCAATGAATTTTTGTCTCGGGTAAAAATTGACCCACCGGCTTTTCGACCGCGAGGCCGGAAAGCGCGTCGATAATGTGACGCCAGAATGCCGGATCACGAAATCACGATCGCCGCGACTGACGATCACCGCTGTGCGTGCAAGTTATTGGGCAGGTTGATTGGCCTGCGGCCATCCGCCACTGAAAATCATGTTCGTCCGATTTCGAGCCTAGTTGGCTTTTCGCGCACAGGCGATACATTGGAGCTATTCGTCCCTCTCCCGCCCTGCACTCACGGAGGATCTGCGCCATGGCTACTGCCGCCGTCAAGCCGTCTCATTTGCTGACGTTTCGCGACCGCCTTTCTCGATTGTCGTTCGAGCAGGCCTGCAAACTGCTGGGGCCGGAAGGCAAGAAACTGATTGTTAGCGGTTCGCGGCGCGAAATCAATCTTAACGATGATGTGTATTTCGGCGGCGACTTGCTGCGGGTGACGTTTCATGGACCGGATGGCCCGGAAGCCATCGCCACGTTGACCATGGCCACTCACGTCAAGGACCGCTTGGCTTGGAATTGCGATTCTTGCAAGATGGCTTGTGAGCACGTCGGTGCGGTGCTCTCGACCGTGCTGGAACACAAGACTCAGCTTGGACTTGCCGCGCCGCCGGATCGCAAACCGGCCGTCGAGCAGAGCGATGATGAAGCGACGATCCGCGCGCTTGATGAGCGCAAGGATCGTGCGCGAACCGAGAAAATGAAAATCGCGTCGTCCGACCAAGCGAAGCCGTGGGCCGATTATGCCGTGACCAGCCTATTGAGCGGCAAGACGTATCGTGTGGCATTGCGCGGCCTGAAGCCTGGCGAATCGTACTGCACTTGTCCTGATTTTCGTACCAATACTCTAGGCACGTGCAAGCACATTTTGAAAGTATGCCACAGCGTGAAGCGGAAATTTACGCCGCGGCAGTTGGCTCGGCCCTACAAGCCGTGGCGGATTGCGGTGCATTTGCGTTACGATCGCGAGGTGACGCTCCAGTTGGTTGCGCCGGAGCAATTGTCCGCCGAACAGGCCGAAATCGTCCGCCCGTGGCGCGATCGACCGATTACCGACGTTCGCGGGTTGCTGCGCCAATTGCAGCGGCTGGAGGCTGTGGGCGGGCAATTCCACATTTTTCCCGACGCCGAAGAATTTATTCAACAGCGGCTGCACGCCGAGCGAATTCGCGATCTAGTGGCGGAAATCCGCCGCGACCCCGCCAATCACGCGCTGCGCGATTCGCTGATGAAAGTCAAGCTGCTCCCCTATCAGCTTGACGGCATCGCCTTTGCGGTCGGCAGCGGACGCGCGGTGCTGGCCGACGACATGGGGTTGGGCAAGACGATTCAGGCCGTCGGCGTGGCCGAGTTGCTTGCACGGGAAGCGGAAATTCGCAAAGTGCTGGTCGTGTGTCCCGCGTCACTCAAATCGCAATGGCGAAATGAAATCCATCGCTTTTGCAATCGCGACGTGCAGCTCATTGCCGGACGTACGACAGAGCGATCCGACCAATACGGCAATTCGTGTTTTTTCACGGTTTGTAACTACGAGCAAGTGTTGCGCGATATTGGTTCGATTGAAAAAAGCCGCTGGGATTTGATCGTTCTCGACGAAGGGCAGCGGATCAAGAACTGGGAGTCGAAAACAAGCCGAGTGATCAAGGCGCTCAAGTCGCGTTTCGCGTTGGTTTTGTCGGGCACGCCGCTGGAAAACCGACTGGACGAGCTGTATTCGGTCGTGCAATTCATCGATGACCGCCGCCTCGGCCCTGGGTTCCGGTTCTTTAACCAGCACCGAATTGTGGACGAAAAAGGCAAAGTCCTGGGCTATAAGAACCTCGATCGCTTGCGCCAGCGACTGCAGCCCATTTTGCTGCGCCGAACGCGCGATTCCGTTCGTCTCGAGCTGCCCGAGCGGACGACCGAAATCGTCCGGATTCCACCTTCGGATGAGCAGCTTGCATTGCACGACGCCCACATGCAAAAAGTGGCTGCCATCGTGCGCAAGAAGTTCATCAGTGAAATGGATTTGCTGCGGCTGAGAATGGCGCTGCTCATGTGCCGCATGTCAGCTGACGCTTCTTACTTGGTGACGAAAGAGAAGCCTAATTTCTCGACGAAGCTCGAACGACTGGAGGAATTGTTCGACGACATTGCCGATGAAGCTGACCGCAAGGTGGTGCTGTTTTCCGAATGGACGACGATGCTCGACCTGATCGAGCCGCTGTTGAAGCACCGCCGCATGAACTTTGTTCGCCTCGACGGCTCTGTGCCGCAAAAAGAGCGGGAGCAGTTGGTGCATGAGTTTCAGACGAATCCCGAGTGCCGGTTTTTCCTGACCAGCAACGCCGGCAGTACGGGCTTGAATCTGCAAGCGGCCAACACGGTGATCAATGTCGATTTGCCGTGGAATCCTGCGGTACTCGAGCAGCGTATCGGCCGAGCCCACCGCATGGGGCAGACGCAGAGCGTACAAGTCTTCATTCTTGTGACCGAAGGAACCTTGGAAGAAAATTTACTGGCCACGCTGTCGGCCAAGAAAGACCTGGCCCTGGCAGCGCTCGATCCCAATTCCGACGTGGATACGGTGGAAATGCGCAGCGGCACCGAGGAGCTCAAGTCTCGCCTGGAAATTCTGCTGGGCGCCAAGCCTGCCGCGCCACTCGATCAATCGGTTCAGCAGCAACGCGAGCAAGAAGTGCAGCGCGAACAGATTCATCGCCAGCGCGTTTCGGAAGCCGGTGGCCAACTGCTGGGCGCAGTGTTCCAATTCCTCGATCAACTCGTCACCGGCAACCAAGAACATTCGCCGCACGCTCCGGAGCCGATGGTCAACGACCTGCGAACCCGCCTGGAAAGCTGTGTCGAAAGCGACGCCGAAGGTCGGCCACGGCTGACCGTGACGCTGCCTAGCCGCAAATCGCTCGATCAGCTTTCGCAAACGCTCGCGCGATTGATGGTCGCAGGAACGGTCGGCGGTGAAAACGTCTCGACCCGCTAGCCGCGCCACCGCTGACGAGGGTTACAATGCCGCCCGCGCTTTTCTGCGACGCTTCGCTCGATTTCGTCGTTGGTCATGGTTTCGCCCGACGTTCGCGGGCAATCATCCGCAGCGCTTCGGGATAGGCTTCGCATTCGGCGGCAAAGACGCGGGTGGCAAGAGTTTCCGGTGTATCGTCTTCGAGCACGGGGACCGTTTTTTGCAATATGATCGGCCCGTGGTCGTATTGATTATCGACGAAATGCACGGTGCAACCGCTGATTCGCGCGCCGGACTCGAGCACCGCTTGATGCACATACCGTCCGTAGAACCCTCGGCCGCCGAAACCGGGCAACAGCGCTGGGTGGATGTTGACGACACGGCCGGAAAAGTCGTCGGGAATCAGCACGTGTTTCAAGTAGCCACCCATCACGACCAGATGCACGCCCGCAGCGCGACAAGAGTTAAAAGTGGCCTCACTGAACTCGGCGGCGGACGTGAATTTGCTCGGAGAGACGATTTGTATCGGGATGCTGGCTGCGCGGGCGAAATCCAATCCGCGCGCTTTCGCAGCGCTGGAAATGACCAGTTCGATCTTTGCGTCGAGCTGCGACTTACCGATTTTGTCGATCAAATTCCGCAGCGTCGTGCCACCGCCGGAAATTAGTACGGCGATCCGCAAGGGCGAAACATGTTGGCCGGGTGTGAATTGCATCGACAACCCAAGTACTGCAGATGAACGCGGATCACCGTTGAACCGCTATCAGACGCCATCTGGCGCAAATTGAAAGTGTTGATGAATCATTCGCGTGGATTAGCGAATCTTAGCGGTTACGAAGTCGACGAATCAATCGACAATCCAATTTATCCATCCACGAAATCTGCGGCGATTCGCCGAGTTTCAATGGTCATTTTGCCGTGACTTTGGCGTACAACTTGAGCGAATCCTCGCCAAGCTTCACTTCCACCGGCGCGATACGATCGATCGAGCTAAGCGTCAATTTCACGGCCAGCGTTTCGCCGCAGAGGTACTCGTTGAACTGCTCCACTGCACGGCGAATTTCGGCCGAGTCGGTTACGATGCCGACCTCGATCCGATCGGTATAGTCACAGCCGGTGTCTTTACGTAGACTTTGGATCGCATGTACCAACTCGCGGGCCACTCCTTCAGTGACCAGTTCCGCAGGAATTCTGGTTGCTAGCACGACGACGCAGTCTTTCCCTTGCGCCGCCGCCCAGCCCGGCTTGGCTTGCAGCCGCACTTGCAGATCGTCGCGGTCGAGCGATTGCCTGCTGCCGTCGTCAAGCGGTAGTGAGACGCTTCCCGTCGATTCCATTTCGGCGAGCAACTTCGCCGCGTCGGCATTGCCGAGGGCGATTTTCACGAGCGGCAACTTCTTTCCCAGCCTCGGGCCAAGACGCTTCAAATCGGGAAGCACAGTGTAAGTGATATAATGATCGGCCTGCTGCGTGAACTCGACTTGCTTGACGTTGAGTTCCTTTTTCAAAAGCTCGACATGCCCTTCGAGCCAAGCTTGCTGCGAGCGATCGGCCAGAATCACCTCGACTTTCGCCAGCGGCTGCCGCACCTTGAGCTTCGCCCCCATCCGCGCCGCCAAACCAAGCGAAGCAATCTCGCGCACTAAATTCATCTGTGCCGAAAGTTGCTCGTCGATTGCGCCTGCATCGCCGGTGGGAAAGTCGGTGAGATGGACACTGGGTACAACGTTCGCTGGCGGCTGGCGGCTGGCGGCTGAGTGTATTTGGTGGCCTGCCGCCCGTTGCTCGCCGCCTGCCAAATTTCGCCACATCTCCTCCGCCAAAAACGGTACAAACGGTGCCACGATCTTTGCCGTCGTCAACAAGCATTCGTAGAGCGTCCAATAGGCATCGAGTTTATTGGGGCTACGCTTATCCTCGCTCCAAAACCGATCGCGGCTGCGTCGGACGTACCAGTTCGACAGCGCATCGACGAACTCAATAATCCGCTGCGCCGCCCCGTAGTTGTCGTAAGCATCCATCCGCTCAACGACATGCTTCGCCGTCCGATTCAACTCGCTCAAAATCCACCGATCCAGCTCGCTGCGCTCCTTGATCGGACGATACGATTTCGCTTGAGCCAATGCACTTGACTCTAGCGTTTCAAACTCGATTTCTCGCCCTGAACCCTGAATCCTGAACTCTGCCAACTCCGCGGCTGGCTCAAACCCATCAATATTCGCATAGATCACAAAGAAGCTATACACATTCCACAGCCGCAGCAGAAACTCCGGAATGCTGTCCCGAATCGCCCGTTCGCTGTAGCGAATCGTCGTCCAGGGCGGCTGTGTCGCGAAGAAATACCACCGCAACGCATCGGCCCCATATTTATCAAAGATTTCGCCAGGCTCACGGTAGTTTCGCTTGCTCTTCGACATTTTCTGTCCATCTTCGCCGAGCATCAGGCCAAGGACGATGCAGTTGCGAAACGGATGGGGATACGGATTCTCGTCCTTTGGAAACAACAACGTCGAAATCGCAAGCTGGCTATAAAACCATCCGCGCGTCTGATCGAGCGCCTCGCTGATGAAGTCCGCCGGAAACTGCGTGCGAAAATTCTCTTCTGCTTTCTGCCCGCTCCCTTCTGCCTTTCTCCCTTGATATCCCCATTGCGCGAACGGCATCGCCCCACTGTCGTACCAACAGTCGATAACGTCTTTTACGCGGGTCATCTTTGCGCCGGCCGCGAACGGCGAATCGTACCGCACTTCGTCGATGTACGGCTTGTGAACCTTCAAATCGTCGGCCAGGTTCGGGTTCGCTTTCTTGGCCGTGTCCCAAACTTCGGTCCCCGTCACGCCCGGCTTCTTGAGCAGCTCGTCGTAGCTGGCCACGGCTTCCATCTTGCCGGTCTCGTCGCAAACCCAAATCGGCAGCGGCGTCCCCCAAAACCGCTCGCGGCTGAGGGCCCAATCGACGTTCGTTTCAAGAAAATTCCCGAACCGACCCTCCTTGATATGTTCCGGCAGCCAATGGATCTGCCGATTGTTCTCGAGCATCGCCTCCTTGTTATCGCTCGTGCGAATAAACCAACTCTTTCGCGGATACTGAATGAGCGGATCTTCTTCGGCCCGCCAGCAGAATGGATACTCGTGGCGGTATTCTTCGCGGTGAAACAAAAGCCCTTTGGACTTGAGATCATGAATGATCTGTTTGTCGGCAGACTTCACCCATTGCCCTTGATAATCGGGGGCTTCATCGGTGAACTTTCCATCGG
>JADZDJ010000059.1 GCA_020851115.1 Pirellulales bacterium | reverse complement strand
GATGACAATACCGTGTATGGCAAACCCGGAAATGTACATCGCACATACCAAATTGCCGTCCTTTCGCAATTGAAGTTGCGTGGATTGGGTAACTGCCTATTTCCTCTAAAGTTAGCGCTGGCCCTGCCGGACCGCTCGCGTCGAGGCCCACTTCCGATTCAATAGCTTCTTGCTCATTAGGGACTCCTTGAAGGTTCATTTTAAGGAGTTCCCCTGTCCGTCAATTCGTCAGCACCTCACCTGCGCCCCTTGCATGGCCGCCCGGCTGACCTCGGTGCCCACTTGCGCCAGCCACTGGCCGCGGTCAGATCGGCCCAGGGGGAGCTGGCCAGGCTGTCGAGCTGATCGGCGAACGCGTCGGCATAGAACACGTCGTATTCGTAGGCCAACACGGCCAGATCCATGGCGAACGTCCACTCGGCCGCCGCCAAAGGATCAACGCAAACTGCGGAAGGTCTCATCCATGATTTCCTCGTAGAGCGCGCGGTCTTGGGGATTGAGGTTTGCGATTTGCTCGTTTTCCCAGTCGATGGAGCGCTCGCCGCGGGCCAGCATATGGTCGATTGATCGCTGAAAGAACGCGGCCATTTTCATTCCTTCCGCTCCGTAATCGCGGGTGGCGATTTCGACCGCTCGCCGATGATACTCCAGCGGGAACGCCAAGGGGTCGGTGCCGAACTTGGTGGTTGCGTCGTAGTTCGCTAGCCGCAGATCGACGCCATGAGAGAGAAAGTTGCCAGCATTGTCGTAATCGTCGTCGTGGCAAGCATTGATGAGCGAGGCGCCGCGGAAATCGGTCGTTTTGTCGATTACCGTCTCGGCGAATACAGCTTCTTCTAGATTCGCGCCCCGGAAGTCGCAATTCAAGAGAATAGAGCGTGAGAAACTGACGCCTTTGCAATTGGCGTTGCGGAACGAAGAACCGGATAGGTCAGTGCCCTTAAAATCCATGTGATAGACATTTGCATCGTCGAAGCAGCAGTTGCGAGCTTGACTCTCGCGCATAAAACAGCTGCGCAGTTTCGCTTTACGGAAGCTAGCACCGTTAAGAACGTTGCCGAGACTAATTGCCTCACCCGATTCATCAAAACGAGCGCGTTCAAGATTGCAATCATAAAAACTTCCTACTCGAGTCGAATAGGAAAAATCTGTATCAGAAAAATCCATTTCCCGGCTACCGAGGAAATCTGCGCCCCGTAGATCTCTGCCGTAGGGCACTTCATCGCGGTACGGAAGACCTTCGAGTAACTTAAATATTTCCTCAGAGCTACGACCATGGCCGGCCCGTAAGGGACGTTCAAAATCGAGAATTCGCTCCCGAATGGTTCGGCCTGGCTCAACATTCCAGCGTTCGCGCAACTCACGTTTTGTGGCCATCTTTTGCCTCAACATTGCTTTACCTCTCATACACCAAATCGGCCGTGTAATCAACGTGATTGTAGCTACCGTACTTGCTCCCTGCATGTCCCTTCAGTCTGCTACCTGCCTGCGACTTGGTGGTAAAGTCGAAAACCGCTTCTTTACCATTGCCTAGTGATAAACGCACGTCCGGACGTGGGCCACCATAATCGTTCGGCAAATCCAGCCTTGAAAAGTCCTTACTCCTGTTAACTACCAGTTCTCTCGGCAATCTATCGGCCATTTGTTCCGCTTGAATCAGCAACTCCGCTTCCTCATGCACCGCGTTTCCGAACGTCTTGGCATATTGAGAATTGTCGGAAGACATGCCCTTTAGTTTTTGCGCCCACGGTTTGTCTTTCGCCAGTCCGCTTCCCGCCTTCACATTCGCCACGGCTATGTCCAGCACCTTCACCAGTTGCCCCTGGACGTTCTTGACGAACTCCAGCACGTTGCCTGTGAGGTTGTTCTTATACACGCCGGCGGACACTTTCGTGACGGGGCCGGCGACAGCATTCACGCGAGACGCTTGCGCCGTTTCGAGATCCTTCACTTTCGCCGTGGCGCTGGCTTCGGCGGCCTCTTGGCTGGCGGCGCTCGCCCTGCGCCGCACCAAGATCGCACCCACCACCATCGAGGCCAATTGAATGCCCTTGATCGTTTCTTCCGAAGCTCCCAACTGGCGGGCCGCATACTCGGCCCCTTGCTCGGCGACGACCGTCGTTCCGATGACGGCCGCAGTCTTGACGACGGTCCACACGGCCTTCTTCGCGCCTTCTTTGACGGCTTGCTTGCCGACGGCGATGCCCAGTTGCGCCACCGCGCCGACGCCGCTGACTGCCCCGGCCACCGTGCCCGCCGTCTCGACAACTTCCATCGCTGCGATCAGCCGATCCAGTCCCGCGTTCTTCTGTCCGATCCGCTGACCGATTTTGGAGAACTCGACATACAAGTCTTTCAACCGATGTTCGGGAAGCGGCAGCCCAAGCACGTTGAGCGGCAGCCGATACAGCGTTTGTAGTTTTTCATTTCCCAGATCGCCGCGTCGCCATGACACGGCTGCTGATTCCACGGCGCTCTCACCCCCACGGCCATCGCCGCGCCCTTGAATGTGTACCTCTCCTCGACGATTAACCGCACCGCTGCCTGTTTGAACTCGTCGTCAAACCGACGACAACGCATCGACGCTTCTTGCTTCGACTCGTTCATCTTTCGGACCTCCTTTGGGAAACATTATTCGGCCCCCGCCGTTGTCCGAAAGTCCTGGGCTATCGCAACTCAAGCTGCTACAACTATGTGGCGCTGTCCAACTAAGGCAGTTATGAAACTGCCGCACCGCTCGTTGTCCGTAGCGACGAACAGTCCTACAATTAATAAGTTGAGTTGTGGCTGCTCGTTTCAACTTCGGAGTTGCAATCATTGCAATCCACTATGCTTCGGTCGCGTTTTCCTGCAGTATTTACGCTTACGTTGTTCGCCTTGCTAATCCAAGGGGTTGGTTTCGTCCGTGCCGAAGATCCACCAGAGAAGGCTAAGGCCAAGGCCGACAGCAAGCGATATTTGCGGATTTCTCGCGACGAGAAGAAGCAGCCGTTGGCCTTGGAAACGTCCGTCGTGCGGTTTGTCCCCAGGGGGAATGATCGCCCGGGCTTGCAAGTCGATCTGGTGAGTGCTGTCCACGTCGGCGAGAAGGCCTATTACGATGCGCTGAACAAGCGGTTCGACGAATATGATGTCGTGCTATTCGAACTTGTCGCTCCTACGGGAACAAAGATTCCCAAAGGGGGCGGCCAACGCCGAAGCTTGGTCTCGACGATTCAAACCGGCATGAAAGATATGCTGGATTTGGAGTTCCAACTCGAGTGCATCGATTACACGAAGAAGCACTTCGTCCATGCCGATCTGACGCCGGACGAGTTTGCAAAGTCGATGGAAAACAAGGGTGAAAGCTTCTGGACGATATTCATGCGTCTGATGACGGCCAGCATGGCCCAACAGGCATCCAATCCTGGCCAATCGACCGACCTCGATTTGCTGATGGCACTGTTCGACCGCGACCGCTCGTTGAAATTGAAGCGTGTCATGGCCGATCAATTCACCAATATGGATATCATGATGAATGCGCTGAATGGCCCGGATGGCTCGACGCTTATTACCGAACGGAACAAAGCTGCTCTGGCCGTGCTAGAAAAAGAAATCGAAGCGGGCCGCAAGAAGATCGCCATCTTCTACGGCGGCGGACACATGGCGGACATGCAGAGTCGGTTAATCAAAGAGTTCGATTTGAAACCCACAAGCGAGCAGTGGTTTGAGGCTTGGAACCTGCGTGCCAAAAAATAGGTGGGCGGTATTGCGACTAGCAGCAGGCGATTTCTGCCGGGGCTGCGCCGCATAACATTTCTGTCAGGCCGAGTTGCCGATAGCGACCGAATGCGCCACGAATCGCGTAGAAAGAAAAAGCGAGCCAGCGGCAGACGTTTAGCAATTGGGTGCAATTATGGCATCGACACATGAAACCGATAACGGCCTGGTGGCCGAAATTCCGAAACTATTGGAGTCGCTGAAGAGCGACGACCCGGTTGTGAGGCGCGATGCGCGTGAATCGCTGGTGTCCGTCGGGCTTGAAGCGGTGATCCCACTGATCCATCAGCTTAAATCACCGCTGGAACAGGTTCGCTGGGAAGCAGCAAAGGCGCTTGGAGCCATCGGCGATGAGAGTGCCGCGAACACGCTGGCCGACGCTCTCGATGATGAAATTTCCGACGTGCGTTGGGTGGCCGCGCGCGCGCTCGTTGACCTGGGCCGCGAAGGTTTGAAGCAGACGCTCATTGCGCTGCTGACAAACGCTGCGTCGGTGGGCGTCCGCGATGGAGCCGGCCATGTCGTGTCGCATTTCGCGCAATACGTGTCGGGCTATTTCTTGAAGCCGCTGTTGCCGCTGTTTCACGGATTCGAACCGGCGGTGACCATTCCACCCGCCGCGTTGCGGTGTTTGCATGAACTTCAACAACGAGAACAATCGCGTAGAAGCGGAGAAGGACAAGAGAGCCGAACCGCAATCTAAGCCGAATCCTTTGCGCCGCTGCACTTACCAATTGAATCGTTTCTTCTGGACTTGAAGATGGTCGGCAAAGTCTTGCTCGAGTTGCCGATGGGGAATGGGGACGCGCAACTGTTTGGTTACCCGTCGCCAATGTTCGATGACGTATTGGGCAATTTCGTCGTCGTCCGCTTCGGGATGGGTACGTGAATAGTGGATCGCGAATTCACCCGTGCCGCAATCCTCTTGCTTCAGTTCGGCCCGCCAGATCGATTCCAGTTCGACTTCACGGCTCTCAGCGCGCGCCCAAATGTCGTGGTAGGCATCCAAGAGTAGCTCTACTCCAGCAGGTGTGCCACCATAGCTGAGCGGCCGGTCATGATAGTAGATGCAGCCGATCCGATAAGCAAGATAAGCGGCGATCTCGGCAGTTGTCTTCATGAATTGCTTTTTATGCAACGCTCGAAAATTCGACGACCAAACCGCGGCAGATCAGGATCAAAATCATTGCCTCACGGCCCTTCCAACGATGTGCCCCATTTCCAATCGCGCACTTCGGGCATGTCTTCGCCATAGCGGCGGATGTATTGCTTGTGTTCAACCAGCTTGTCGCGCAGATTCTGCTTGAGATAATCTCCTCTTCCCGCCAGTTGCGGCAGGCGATCGATGACATCTTGCGCAAGGTGGAAACGATCTAAGTCATTGAGGACTGCCATGTCGAAGGGCGTGGTGATCGTGCCCTCCTCTTTGTAGCCGCGGACGTGCAAATTGCCGTGATTCGTGCGGCGATAGGTGAGGCGGTGAATTAACCAGGGATAGCCGTGGTAGGCGAAAATCACTGGTTTTTCCGTCGTGAACAGCGAATCAAAATCGCGGTCGCTTAGGCCGTGCGGATGCTCCGAAGTGGGCTGCAATTTCATCAGATCGACAACGTTGACGACGCGGATTTTCAGATCGGGCAAATTCTCTCTCAGAATTGAGACAGCCGCTAGCGTTTCGAGCGTCGGCACATCGCCCGCGCAGCCCATGACCACATCTGGCTCCGCGCCGCCATCGTTGCTGGCCCATTGCCAGATGCCAATGCCTTTGGTGCAATGAGTTATAGCAGCATCCATCGACAGCCACTGCGGCGCTGGATGCTTACCGGCCACGACGACATTGACGTAATGCCGGCTCCGCAAGCAATGATCCATGACCGACAGCAGGCAATTGGCATCCGGCGGCAAGTAGATTCGCGATACGGAGGCTTTTTTGTTGGCAACGTGGTCGATGAAGCCAGGGTCTTGATGAGTAAAGCCGTTGTGGTCTTGACGCCAGACGTGCGACGCGAGCAGATAATTCAGCGAGGCGATTTTTCGACGCCAAGGC
Source organism: Pirellulales bacterium (assembly GCA_020851115.1). Taxonomy (GTDB): domain Bacteria; phylum Planctomycetota; class Planctomycetia; order Pirellulales; family JADZDJ01; genus JADZDJ01. The sequence goes on along the minus strand of JADZDJ010000059.1, from coordinate 7,074 downwards.
AGTTCGGACGTCACTTTCAGCCACTTGGCGTGCTGATTGAACATCGAATCGACGATGTGAATGAACGCCTCATAGCTGTTGAATAAGCCGTGGCGGCCCGTCAGTAAATAGCCTTCGAGCCAGCCTTGACATTGATGCTCGCTGAGGACTTCCACCACCCGTCCATCGTGGGCCAGATGATCGTCGGATTCAAGCGTTTCGGCTTCCCATTGGCGGTCGGTCGCTTCGAACACGGCATTGAGCCGATTGGAAGTCGTTTCATCGGGACCGAAAACTCGGAAATTGCGCTGGTCGGCATTGAGCTTCACGACATCGCGAAGGAAGCCGCCTAAAACGCGAGTATCTTCGGCTTCGACTTTGCCTGGCGACGGAACTTCGACGGCATATTCACGAAAATCGGGCATTCGCAGATCGCGAAGCAAGATTCCACCGTTGGCGTGAGGATTTGCGCCCATGCGGCGCGAACCTTGGGGAGCCAGGTCGGCAAGTTCCGTCTTGAATCGCCCTGCTGCGTCGAATAATTCTTCCGGCCGATAGCTTTTCATCCATGCTTCGAGCTGCTTGAGATGCTCTGGGTTGGTCGCTGGCTGCGACAGCGGGACTTGGTGCGATCGGTGCGTTCCTTCTACTGGCAGGCCGTCAACCACTTTCGGCCCAGTCCAGCCTTTGGGAGTATTCAGGACAATCATCGGCCATCGTGGGCGCGCCGTTCTTCTGGCAGTGCGCGCTTCATCTTGGATTCGCTGGATTTCTTCGAACGAGCGGTCCAGCGTGGTAGCCATCGCCTGATGGACCTTTTCCGGCTCGTGCCCTTCGACAAAGTACGGCGTCCAACCATAGCCCTCTAGCAGTTTTTGCAACTCTTCCGAAGAGATGCGCGCCAGGATGGTGGGGTTGGCAATCTTGTAACCGTTCAAGTGCAAGATCGGCAGGACCGCCCCGTCGGTTGCTGGGTTGAGAAACTTGTTGGAATGCCATGCGGTCGCCAAAGGTCCGGTTTCCGCTTCGCCATCTCCAATGACGCAGGCGACCGTAAGGTTTGGATTGTCGAGAACAGCGCCAAATGCATGGCTCAACGAGTAGCCCAGTTCTCCGCCTTCATGGATCGATCCTGGGCATTCTGGCGAAACATGGCTGGGAATGCCCCCCGGAAACGAGAATTGCTTGAACAGTCGCGTAAGGCCGGCCTCGTCCTGGGTGATGTTGGAATAAACCTCGCTGTATGTCCCTTCCAAATAGGTGTTTGCCACCAGCGCAGGGCCGCCGTGTCCTGGTCCAGAGATATAGATCATGTCGAGGTCATATTTCTTGATGACCCGATTGAGATGGGCATAGATGAAATTTTGTCCTGGCGTCGTTCCCCAATGTCCTAGTAAACGCGGCTTCACGTGCCGCGGTTCGAGCGGCAGGCGCAGCAACGGATTGTCGAGCAAGTAGATCTGCCCAACCGAAAGATAATTTGCCGCCCGCCAATAGGCGTCGATCTTATTTAGGGCTTCCGCGGATAGGGCGGAAGCGGCCGAAGGTGAAAGACGTTCGTAGGACATGGTACACTCCTTTGCTAGTGGCCGATTCTCGACGACGAGCGATACGCCAACGGTATCCGGCCAACTGGCGAGTCTACTGCATCAATCGTGCCAATCAACATGCTATCTTGCTGACTCCACCTCCACTAGACTCCCGACAATTTCGGCAATGACGAGTTCTTCGTCCGTGGGGATGACTCGCACGGCGACAGGCGAGCCGTCTGCGGAAATCACCGCCGCCGATTTGAGATTCCGCTGTGCGTCGAGCCGCACACCCAAAAACCCCAGTCCGTCGCAAATCTCGGCCCGAACTTCGGCCGCATGTTCGCCGATTCCTCCGGAAAACACGATCGAGTCAAGCCCACCCAGTGCTGCCGCATAAGCACCGATGAACTTCTTGGCCTGGTAACAGAAGAGGGCAACGGCTTCCGAAGCGCGCGGATCGTCCGCACGGCGCGCCAGCAAATCTCGCATGTCGGAAGTTGTTTCCGAGCGGCCGATGATGCCGCAGCGCTGGTGAATGAAGTCGTCCATTTGTTCAGGCGACAGGCTTTCAACTCGCATCAAATAGAGCAGCAACCCCGGATCGAGGTCGCCGGGACGAGTCCCCATCACCAAACCAGCCGTTGGAGTGAACGCCATGCTTGTGTCGATCGGCTGGCCGCCTCGCATGGCAGCCATGCTGGCACCGGAGCCAAGGTGCGCGACAATCACGCGTCCCGCGGCCTCCTGCGGCGCTATTTTTCGCAGTTCCGATGCAAGATAGCTGTACGAAAGCCCGTGGAAGCCGAAGCGTCGAATTCCATCGGCGTCATATTTTCTCGGGATCGGCAGTGCTTGTGCAATGCGCGGCAATTCGCGGAAGAATGTGGTGTCGAAACAAGCGAACTGCGGCGTGTGCTGAAGCCGCTGCGTGAATACTTCGATGAGCGCGATTTCTCGCGGCAGGTGAGCCAGGTCGATCGGTTGCGCTTCGCGAAGGGCGGCCAATACCTCTGCGGATATCCGTTGATGATCGATGAGACGTGTGCCTCCATGGACTACACGATGGCCGACTGCGGCGATTTGCGTCGCGCCAATTTGCGCCAACAGCCAATCGGCAAGCTGCTCGGCCGCTTGCCGATGATCGGCTGCGTGGATCGGTCGTCGCTCGACACGACGATCGTCGGCGCGCGTGACGGTTAACGCTGTCTCGGCCGTGCCAATTCGCTCAATGACGCCGCCGCCGATGCGCGATCGTCGATCGGCAGCGGCATAAATCGCGAACTTGATGCTCGACGAACCGCCGTTGATCGTGACAAGGTGGGAAAGTGCTGCTTCCATTGCAACGCTCTGGGACCAGTTGATTCGATGCTAGTCTTTCGGTTCATTAGGCCAATAGGACGCTTCGCCGCCAGCCCCACCACCGTACTACACCCATCGCTCCGCTCGGAATGTCTCTAGCGAGCCACGATCAGGCACAACGACAGTGCAACGACTGGCGAACTACTACGTCCGACGAATGCCAACCAATGCATCAGAAGCTTACCACAATGGCATTGAGAGGAAATGGTTATCGAAAGACCAGCGCGGTTGCATGTGAGTCAAACCCATCGCCATCAAACCTGCCTGCATCATAAACAGCAAGTTCGCTGAAGAGTCTGTATGCCAACAAGGATCCACCTGCCAATGGCAGTGACCATCTGGACAGCGTTAGGTTTTGGCGACAAACAACCTCCTGCTTTCGCCCACATGCCCTGTGCGAGGCCGGGAGCCTAGCAGAGCGCATCCGATGGATGATGGATGAAGATGGGGGGTTAAATCGGTGTTTTTCGTTCTCCTATGGGTTTAAGTCGGGGAATTTGCGTTTGGCGTCTTCGTGCGGTTTTGGAAAAATTTTTTGTGGTGGAAAGATAGGAGTGGGAGAAGTGCGGTTTTTCCCGAGCGCCGTGCAGATTTGCGAGTTGTCAATTTCCGGTTCATTTCCGGGGGGGGTCGCAAAATACTGGGAGGCAACCGTGAAATGAATCGGGAATTTACGATTGTTTTTGACGTTCCAGGCGTGGCGAGGGTCGATGGAAAATAAGGGGGTGGTCCGTGGAGAGGGTTCAGAGGCAAATGGCTTGTTGCTGATTGCTGATCGTTTGGCGGTTTTCTGAAGTTTTTGCACAGTTGTATACATTGCAGGTAAGTATACGGGCGTTCCAGTCCGTGTCAAGGGGGTTGAGGGGGAGATTTCTGGGCTATCGGCGGCAGGCGGTAGGCAGGAAAGCCGGCGGTCGAGGCCGGGCATGAGGGGCGGGGCTTGTGAACCGCAAGATTCAGGAAGCCATTTCGGACCAAATCCATCACGAGATGTTCTCGGTTTAGGCGTGGATCCAATGGCATTGCGCCGAGCTCATTTTCCGTGGCACCGCCGTCGATTCCGTCACAATCGTCGGATGGAGCAGTCGTGGTATTTGCATCCAAACCAGACGGGCCGCGTGGCCTAATGGGCCGATGAAAGGCTTGCCGCGGAATGCGCGTTGACGAGATGTCGCCTTCGCATGGAAGGCTGGGGAACTAGGATTCGAACCTAGACTAAATGGTCCAGAGCCATTCGTGCTACCGTTACACCATTCCCCAAGGGTTGCCCACGACTTTAAGCCTAGAATTGCCGCCGCGGTGCGTCAAGGGAAACACCTGCCGGATTCGCGCCGATTACACTCTCGACGCCCGCCACCGCGAGTTGCAAAGTGCGAAGACGGTGCCGATTTCGTAACGGCCTTCGAATGGGGTGCGAGGAAATCGGCTGCCGGGCCTCGAATCGACCAACTATTCCGGCCGACGCGGCGATTGACGCTCGCGCTAGGCGGCTCATAAAATCGATAGATCGATTCCTTTCGGCGGCCGGTGGCTGCCGATTCGGTCAACACCGCAACGCTTTTCCCCGTAAGACTCTCATGGCTGTGCTGGAATTCCTGAACGGCAATCAAATCGGCCAGCGTCTGCCCATTGAGGGAGAACGAGCGATCTTGGGGCGGCATCCCGATTGTGACATTGTGCTCGATCAGGGCGCGGTCAGTCGGCAACACGCTCAGATTTCGCTGGTTGATGGACGGTATATTCTCGAAGACTTGCGGAGTCGAAACGGCACATTGCTCAACGGGCAGCTAATCTCGTCGCCGCAGCCGCTCAGCAATGGCGACGAAGTAAAAATCTGCGATCTGACGTTGACCTTTCACCTTGACGGGTCCGATGCGCCAGCCGCGTTGCAATTACCAAGTAGCGACGAAACTTACGACGGCTTGTTTACTGTCGAGGAAGGAGATGACGGCAAGGTTGGCAGCAGCACGGTCATGATGAAGCTCGATATTCGCGCCAGTGGCGAGGGAGTGCGGCTGACTGCGAATCCCGAGACAAAGTTGCGGGCCATGATCGAAATCACGCAAAACTTGGCGCAGGCCACCGCAATCGATCAAATCCTGCCGAAAATTCTGGACAGTTTGTTCAATATTTTTGTGCAGGCCGACCGAGGTTTTGTCGTGCTCAGCACGGCCGACAACAAGCTCCTTCCCAAAGCGTTCAAACAGCGGCGAAAAAATGACGAGGAAAGCGCACGAATTAGCCGTACGATCGTGAACGAAGCGATCAAGCAGAAGCAGGCGATCCTTTCCGCCGACGCGGCGACCGATGCGCGGTTTGAAATGAGTCAGAGCATCGCCGATTTTCGCATCCGTTCGATGATGTGCGCTCCGATGGTAAGCGCCGAAGGCGCTGTGCTTGGCGTCATTCAGATCGACACGCTCGACCAACGCGGTCGATTCACGAGTGAAGATCTGGAAGTGCTGGCAGGGGTGGCTTCGCAGGCGGCCTTCGCACTCGACAACGCTCAGCTTCACGAGCGGCGTTTGCAGCAGCAGAAGATCGAGCAAGATTTGGCAACTGCTCATAAAGTGCAACAGGCGCTGTTGCCCTCTGCGCCGCCGAAAATCGAAGGTTACCAATTCTTCGATTTCTATGAACCCGCCAACCAGATCGGGGGCGATTTTTACGATTACATTCCACTGCCCGGCGGTCGCATCGCAATTGTCTTAGCCGATGTTTCGGGGAAAGGCATTCCGGCGGCATTGGTGATGGCGAAGCTTTCGGCCGACGTGCGATATTGCCTCGCCAGCGAATCCTCCGCCGCCAAAGCCGTCGATCGCATCAACGAACACTTTTGCGGCTCTGGTTGGGAAGATCGGTTTATGACCTTCGTTCTGGCGCTACTGGATCCGCGGGAACATCGCGTGACGCTCGTCAATGCCGGCCACATGCCTCCCTTTGCACGATTCGGCGCGGGCCGAGTCGAAGCCGCAGCCGCTGAAATCGCGGGCCTTCCGCTCGGAGTGGCCGACGGAGTTTCGTATGAATCCGCCGATGTGCCGCTGGCGCCCGGTGAAGTCATCACCCTGTTTACCGATGGCATCAGCGAAGCCCTCAACCCAGCGAACGACCTGTACACGCTGGAACGCCTTCAGCAGCAAGTTGGATTGGTTGCCGATAATGCCGCCGCGCTGGGCCGCATCATTCTCGACGACGTTAAACGCCATGCCGCCGGTCGAGCCCAAAGCGACGATATGTGTTTGGTGGTGTTCGGACGCAATCCTTGATTGGGCTTCGTTCGAGAATTTTTCGACGCGCAATGAAACTCCGATGAAATCCGTTGAAGTTCAAGTGGAAGAGCGATCTAGCGCACCGAATGACTTCGAGATAGGAAGACACCGTTTGCACCTCACTATGCCGATCGACGCCGTCCGAGGTCATCGGAGTTTTCTCTACTAGAGCGCCTTTTTTGGGATGTGCGAAGTATTCTTTGGCGAGTCGTCTCACTTCCGTGCTTCGCGTACAAGATGCCCGATTTCTGGCACAACGAGTTTTTCCATTGCCAATCGGACGGCGGCGGTTGAACCTGGCATCGAGAGCAGAATGGTGCGCCCGACGAGACCGCCCACCGCACGGCTGAGCATGGCCGCCGGACCGATTTCTTCGTAACTAAGGACTCGGAATATCTCGCCAAAGCCTGGCAACGTTTTGTCGAGCAGGCCACTGATCGTTTCAAACGTTTGATCTCGGCTGCCAATACCCGTGCCTCCCGTGATGAGAATGACGTCTAGCTCTGGCGCTTCGCGGAACTTTTCGATCAGCGGCTTGATGCGGGCAGGTTCATCCGGGACGATCTCCCAAGCGAGAATCTTGTGCCCAGCGGTGGTCATCGTATCGACAATCTTTGCGCCGCTTGTATCGTTATCCTTCGTCCGCGTGTCGCTAATCGTAATGACGGCAGCGGTGACGACTTGCGGGGCTTCGGCTCGGTGCTGTTGGGTGGAGATGGACATAGCTAGTCGCAATGGAGCGAGGTTTGGAAGGGTGTGAATTTCGACGGCAAGCGATCTCCAGTCGTCGTGGAATTCTCATAGATTCCACTACATTCGCCGGAAAAAAGATAGATCTCGACGTTCCGGCCGCACATCGTCGATTTCGTGACTTTAGGCAGCCGGCCGGAAAAGAACTACCCGGTATTTGGTTGAATGATGACGCTCCATTT
>JADZDJ010000058.1 GCA_020851115.1 Pirellulales bacterium | reverse complement strand
TGTAGCATGCCAGCATGTCAAGCGCTCGCGCACCTGCTGATTCCCCCTGCGGCTTTTGTGAAAACCGCGCGAATTTCCGATGGTGGCATCCAGCAAAATCGCGCGGTGGCGGTCATTCATCGCCTGCGGCAGGCCCGAACAAGTTACAATCGATTAGCCCCGCCTCTGTCCAACGGAACTGTTCTCGATGCACTACTTGCTTGATTTCTTTCTACACCTGGACGTTCATCTGGAGGCTTTCGTCACCCAGTTCGGCCCGTGGGTCTACGCGTTACTGTTTCTGATCGTATTCGCCGAAACGGGGCTAGTTATCACACCGTTCTTACCGGGTGACTCGCTGCTGTTCGCGTCCGGCGCGCTGGCAGCCACGACGAGCGGGAGTCTGAACGTTTGGTTCGTATTCGTGCTGCTTGCCGTGGCCGCGGTTTTAGGAGACGCCATCAACTACGCCGTTGGCCATTTCGTCGGGCCTCGCGTGTTTCGTGCCGAGGATCGAGCCAGTTTGTGGCACCGGTTGCTCAACCGTGACCATTTGATGGAGGCGCACCACTTCTTTGAACGCCATGGCGGCAAGGCCGTGATACTGGGGCGATTCGTGCCGATCATCCGTACGTTCGTTCCGTTCGTTGCCGGATGTGGCTCGATGTCTTACCCGCAGTTTGCGCTCTATAACGTTTCCGGCGGCCTGTTGTGGGTTGGCCTATGCGTCGGCGGCGGATATTTCTTCGGCAGCCGCCAGATCGTGAAAGACAATTTCGAATTGGTGATCGTCGCGATCGTGCTGATTTCGCTGCTACCGATCGCCTGGGGATATTTGATCAGTCGGATGAGGCGTGAGCCGGCACAGCACTAGATCAGTTCTTCGTCGTGTTCTCAATCTCCACGCGTTCGATCGTTGCCAGGTGACCGTCCTCGGACGCACCGCCAACGACCATCAAGCCGCCATGCGGGGCTGGAACGAGCTGATGGAAAAAGCGCGGCGTTTCGACGCGGCCAACGTCCTCCCAGGCCGATCCCTCGTCATTCAAGCGAAGCAACTTGCCGCGCACCCCGCAGGCATAAAGATCCCCGTCAATACTCCATGCCGAAACTCCAAAGCCGGCAATTCCGGAGCCAGGCAGTTTCGGCCCCTTCGACCACGTGTTCGATTGCGGATCGAACACGTTCGTTTGTGTCGAAACTTTCCCCTTTTCATTGATCCCGCCGATTACGACGAGTTTGTCGTTCCACACACCGGCGGCTAAAGCTCTTCGTTTGAACTTGGGCTTGGGGAGTTTTTGCCAGCCGCTTTTTGGTTTGGAGAAATCGTAGACGAGCGCATCCTGCTCCCAGGTACCGGGCGACTTACCTTCAAGCCGCCATCCGCCGACGACGTACAATCGGTCGCCGATCACAACCGCGTTATGCGACGAGCGTGCCGCCGGCAACGGTGCCAGGGCTGTCCATTCTTTCTTCGCTGGATCAAACGCGGCAAACTCGGCCGTCGAATGCAGATCCTCGGAGTCGGCGGCCGTCGCGTTGTGAATATCCAATCCGCCGACGCGATAGATCCTGCCTCCGTGCGCCACTAACGGCAGGCCTTGCACAGCCGTTTGCATGGGCAATTCTTCCCATTCCGTTCCGCCGTCGAGCCTGATGCGCCGAAAGTGCTTCGAGAGATTCTCGGCCGAGTGCTCATGCTCTTCGCCGATGTGGCCACCGTACACGTACAGCCAGCCGTCGCACACCACGCCGCCAAAACTGGCGAGCGGCTCCGGCAGCGGCTTCAGGATCGAACTGCTGCTGGCGGCGGCCGACTTCCTTTTCTTCTTGGTCGGCTTGGTTTCGTTCTTCTCCTCAGCTTGCGCGTTTTCGGCAGCCAAACTGAATGTAAGCGACGCGTAATGCATTACTCCCTTGGAGGGTTTGCCATCCAACTCACCGGTTTTGCCTTTTTCCAGCGTGTTTGCCAACACTCCGACCAGCCCGCGCTGCTTCAGCTTGAACGTGGCTTTGCCACTGCCATTGGTCTTGCTTTCGACTGCTTCTTCATCCGCGATAAACAACGACACATCGACTCCGCCGAGCGGCTTGCCGTCCCACAAAACCGTCAACTCGACGTCCCCTTCCTTGAGAATCGGAACGATTTCCAGTCGCACGTCCCGCGATGTGCCGGCCGCGTTCAATTCCTCGGCCGTCGTTCCGCGCACGTGCTTGGCATGGTATTGAAGCAGCGAGGCTCCATAGATGCCGTACTGCTGACTGGTCTCGAGGACGGGCGCCTTCTCATCAGTCATCGGCCCAATCAGTCCCGCACGATCGTCGGTGTCAACGCTCTTGGCTGGCAACTCCGTCAACTTGCCTTCTTTCGAGCGGCTCCACAGTTTCGTTTTCGCCAGCTTCTCGGGAAAGTGATACGACTCGTCGGCCGGACTTTCATTGAAGTAAACAAGTGCGCTTGGCTGGCCGTCGACGACAACCGACTTGATCCACAAAAAATGAGCGTCGCACGTCCGCGCTGCTGCCGCGGCAACCACCGTGCACGTCATTGCCAGAATCGTCTTTGCAAGTTGCTTTCGCATTGTTGTCTCTGTTGCTGAAATGAATAAGGACCTATCCCAAAATCGTCGGGGACAGGCTCATTGTGCGGAGTTCGCGGAGCAAAATGTGCCTGTCCCCATCTCAGCAGTCGATTTTGGGATAGGTCCTAAGTGTAGTCGCAATCCCGCGCATCCTGGGTGGCCAAGATGCTCATAAATCGATCGGCCGAGAGTACGCAGATTGCCGACAAACACCGTGCCGCTAGTCAATGTGCGCATTCGTCTCTTCACCAGATCGCGTGACGAGTGCTCGCCGCACTTCTGGATCCGAATCGTTGCCGACAAAATGAACGGAACCGTCAAGCATTGCGAACTGGATGCCGCCATGGTGGTCGCTGCGAAATGAGCGATCGCTATGCGGAGAAACGTAGTCGGTTGAATTGTTGTAGAGGGTTGGATGCGAGGCGGCCATATGTCCCCAAGCAAGCGCCCAATAGCCTTGCGCCCACGTCTGATCGCCCCATTTGGTCGTGCCAAGCAGGGAGGGAAACTTGGTCCACACCATTTTCTGGCAGCCGTAATTAATTTCGCCGACCAACAAGGTTTTCGACATGCCGTCGGTAATATGCTGGATGCTCAGGGAATAGCGTCCGTCATCCGAGGGATTATCGAAGGCCCCATCAAGCTCGCGAAACTTGTCGTAATCGGTGCGTGAGGAGATGATGTAACTGCCGGGACCGAGTTTTTCGTCCGAGTCTGACTCCGGCACCGCACGCGGCAACGACATCGATGGACACAGGAAAATGTCAATCGGTTTGCTTGTGATGGGCAAGTTCACCGGATCATTGACGTTCTTCGTTCCGTCGTACGCGGCAAACCGGGCTGCCTCCTCCAAATAAGGAAGCAGCGCGATGAACGTGCCGCCAAGCTCGTTGAACTGCTTGGCGCCCAGTTTGGGTGGCGGAAGATGCCGCTTGGCGTGCGAGTAATTTTGCACTGCCAGGCCAATTTGCTTGAGATTATTCTGGCATCCCATGCGCCGGCCGGCCTCGCGCGCCGCCTGAATCGCCGGCAGCAACATGGCAACGAGAATGCCAATGATCGCAATCACAACAAGCAGCTCGACGAGCGTGAAACCCCGTCCCAAGCCGCGTCGCTCATTCCGCGGCAGACTGATACTCGCGGTCGCATGCATCAACTTTCGTCTCTTCATCCTTAAACCCTTCGATTCCTTGCCGTTGCGATCGACCACGTCGACCACAAAAGCGCCACGACAATTGTCGCTGGCTCCGGAATGGGCGCACCACCCCCCAAACTGGCGGAAGCGGCAGCCGTGTTACCGAAGCGGGCTCGCCACGCATTGTAATCTTGTGCGGTGACGCTCCCCAGGTCATCCACCTCGTTCTGTAACGGACCGCCATTCCGCCACAGCACATAATCAGCCGCGTCGACCACGCCGTTGCCGTTGTAGTCGCCAGGCACTCCCGCCGGAAGAATCTGGTAATCGATCACGAGTTGCGGCATCAGGGCAGCCGGCACATTTGACTCCTTTGTATACCAACTAGGATAGACGCCGGAGCCACCGTAGTCGGTTGTGGCATGCAGTGACGATACTATGAACGCCACTGCGCCATTTGCCAATGACTGCTGCAAATACAATTTCGCACCAGCCGCATCCAAATCGATCGTAAACGTGAACGTTGAAATCGTTGGAAGTGGATCGCCACGGGGTAGATTGGCGGTGCCAATTGCCCAGGGCGTTGGTGTGAATGGAACGGTTACGTTGCCAGGTTCAGTGGCACTGAACCCCCCCGTCACACTGTTCGATACGTCAACATACGCGCCGGGTATTGAACTGCTGCCCACAATCGGCAGCACGTTGTAATGTCCCCCAACGTAGTACGGGTGGGTAATCTCGTCCAACAGCGGCGGACCGACCGTGAAGCCTTGACCGAATTCGTAACCCGTGTAGCCTCCGGCAAGCCCCACCCCATAGAGTTCCACTGGTTTCTGCCATGTCACATTGTTGTTTGCGAATTCTGCTACGACGTGCTCGTTCGTAACAGGCTGATTCTCATACAAAGCAGGCTGCTGGCCGTAAAAAATGCATGAAGCCGTCATTGTCGCTGAAGTAATCTGATAACGGCTTGGCGCAAGCCCCGGCATAATCCGTGAGGCGGAATTGAATGCAAACAGCACGCTGCCCAAGCGCGCAGGATCGGTGTCGTTGCCTGGCTGCGGATGGAACTGTCCTGTGATCGGGTCTACAACCAAATTCGTATTAAACCAACTCGGGGCTTCCGTCCGTGACCCGGGCTGATTAGCCTCTTTGTATACCCACGTGTCTAAGTCGGGCGTCGGCCAGGTGGCCGTCGCAGCGCACAACGGCATCCCCGGCATGACTGCCCACAGGACGCCCGCAAATACCGACGCGCTGGTCTGCAAACGATTCATTTCAGTCGAATCGGCTAACTGCCGCTTCACCGCTGGTTAAGTTGTTAGGATCGCCGACGCTGACGAACCAACCCGATCAGTGATCCTGCCACGATCAATACCCAACTCGCTGGCTCAGGAATCGCGATTGAAGGTTGATCGAGGCCAAAGGTGTATGTGTTGGGATCGGCCCCGAAGCCGGCCGGTACGGTATAGCCCACCTGAATACGGCCGATGTTCGAGAAAGTCGAGTTGAACACAGACGGTGGACCTTCCGGGAACAATGTCACATTGATTTCCGATGCTGCGATTTTGTAGGTCAGCTTCGTCCACGTATTGGGCTGAACGACGACGCCGTTATCGCCACCCACGGCCGAGAATGAGCCGGTCGGATTTGCAAAGCGTGCCCAAAACGGCAGCGCGATCGGAGCGTTATGCCACACATAATCGCTGAATTCCACGATGCCACTGCTTAGCCAGTTGCCTTCGAACGCATGATTGCTCGAGTTGAAGTTGTCTTGACCGCGGAAAAGAATGAACCGATTGCCATCGGGAGCTCCGAAACCCGTAGCCGTCGTCGAGGCATAGCTGCTGCCGTCCGGACCGCCACTGGCTGCGAAATTCACCAACCCATTTCCGGCGCCATTGGCCCAGTTTGCAACATCCGAGTTGAAATGCTCCGTATAGGGGGCGGTTGCACGGGCAACGGGGGTGCCGACAAGTGTCAACGCACTCAGGAACACAATACAAAACCAAATACTCTTACTCATTGGATCTAAACTCCTTGCTGCCTTTTCAAAAGCGTTTCTATTGGAAAATGAGTATTGAGACCGACAATCAACAACACCAGAATTCTAGAAAAACGATTCAACTTATTGTAAACACTCTGCCAGTCGAGGTCATGTGATGGGCTTCGCGTATTTGGACGCTCGGTAGAATTACGGTGCTGCCGAGGCCGCCGCCTCCCCCCCGCTGCGCGTCCCCATCGCCCGCCAAACAGACGCCTCGATATCCGGTCCAATCACTTGCACCGAGCCGTCGACCATGGCCGCATTCACTACATTACTGGCGTGATAGCTTCGCGCCGTCACCGCTGAGTACGTCAAGTCGGTATCCGTTGTTCCCTCGCGTTTCGAGGTCCAGTCAACGTCAAAGACTTGGGAGTTCTGGATGCATTCGACCTTCGAATTGGGAGGAAATGTGGTCGTAAAACCGGTCTGGTGAATTCGGCCATCGACCCATTCCGTGTGCCCCGAATCGGTTTTGAACGAGCCGCCGAGCCCGCAAACTTCAGCCGGCGTGACAGGCGGCGTGGACTGGCTGATCGATGCATCCCGAAAGTAAGGTGTAAAGGCCTTCACTTCCGCGGCGAGCAAAGTCTTGCTCGTACCGTCGTTGATCTGCCGTAGCGGTGTGGCTTTATTGGGCTCAATTGCCCCCTCTTCGTGCCGCATGCCGGTCGGGTCAAACGTCTGCCATACGCCACGATTTAGGCCGTAATTCAGCGGATAATGGATGGCCGCCCCCTTGTCATCCATCCGAACCACGTCCTTTTGCTCCGAGGGGCAGATGTACGTGGATACGCGGTCAGCGCCGATCGGGCCACCACCGTACTGCGCCGTCTCGTAGTCGCTCGTGTAATTGATGTTCGACTCGAAGTTCTCTTCTTCCAGGAATGGCAGAAGTCGTGCGTGGGCCGACCACTTGCTATTGCGCTTGTCGCTGGCTCCGAAATAGATCAGCGCGGGTGGCAATCCCTTGTAGACATTCTCGTAGTTATGGGCGGCAACGGCGACTTGCCTGATCTTGTTCTGGCAAGCCATTCGCCGAGCAGCCTCGCGAGCGGCTTGAATCGCCGGCAGCAGGAGCGCGACGAGGATCCCGATGATTGCTATAACGACCAATAATTCCACCAACGTGAACGCCCTGGCCGGGCGGCGAGCTTGTTGTACCACGGCAAACAACTCCTTTCGGACAGTCGTTATTGGTATTGAGATTCAAGATCAATAACAAAATAACCGCACCAAGGGGGGCGCACAAGCCCAAATTGGAAACCCTGACGGAGTATTTTTCCCAACTTGTTAAAACGACGCCATTTTGGGGGAGAAATCCCGCGGAATACCGTCGTATAGGCTTGAGAAAAAGGAACCCCGGGGCCAGAGCGGCAGCCAACAAACAAAGTCCGCTTCTTAAGCAGCAGGCAGCAGATAAGTCACCTGTTCGGCTGCCCCTCGCAGGCCCTCCCCCCGAGGGGGAGGGAGATTCATAATCGCCGATTCCCTTACATCTCAAAACCGATTCGTCAGTGCCGGCGCAGAAAAGTCCGGTGGGGAGATCGATTAACGACGAAATCCGGCGGCCCAAGAAACTAAGTTACCGCTCGCTGAGGCTAAAGTCGCTCGAATTTGTACTCGTGCCCGCGGTCGCGAAGGACTTCGGCTTTGATGATCCGATCTGGCTTGGGCGGGTTCTGGCCGTGCATCGGCGAGCGGTGCTGGAGATCCCCCAGCACTTCCATGCCCTCGATGACTCGCCCAAATGCCGTGTGGTGGCCATTCAAATGAGGCGTGGGCACAAACGTCAAGAAAAACTGTGAGTTGCCCGTATCACGCCCGGCGTGTGCCATACTTAGAGTGCCGCGAAAATGGCGGCGATAGTTTGGCTGGTAACACTCACAGCGGATCGTGTATCCCGGCCCGCCGGCGCCATCGTCCGTCTTGGCGCCTCCTTGAGCCATAAACTCCGGCAACACACGATGAAACGGGCTGCCGTTGTAGAACCCCTGCTTCACCAGGGCGAGAACATTCGCAACCGACTCCGGCGCTTCATTTTCGAACAATTCGACCACAATCTCCCCCTTGGTGGTCGTCAGCTTGACTCGGGGCAAGTCGTTCGCCTTTGCTTCGGCTGCGCGAATCTCGGCCTCGTTCTTCCAAAGGATATGGTAGTCGTCGAAGCTTTCGATGCAGCTCGTTAGAAGGTGATCGATGTTCTTGTGCAAACCGGCCTGCGGGTCGCTCTGCTCACTGCGGCTCGCTGCCATCGCGAAGTCATCGACCGCCCGGGTTTCTTTCGCCTTGATGAGGTACTTCTCCGCTAAATCGAAATCATTGGTCACAAAGGCGCATATGAAGCCAAACACGTACAGCTCACCGTTTTGTGAGCCGCCGTCGATCAGTAACTTGATGATTGGAAGAGCGCGCTCGTATTGGTCGCCGCCATCAATGGGATAGTAGATGTCGCTCGGATTTCCGGCCGCCGGTTGCCCCGGCCCGATCTGGCGGCCAACCGTGTAATACCGAGCCACGGTTGTCAGCAATTCAGTAATCTCTGGATTGGCGTTGGGAGCGGCTTGATACGCTGCCTTAGCGGCCTCCACCAAAGCGTTAATGCGCGACTGCGTGTTCGCGATCAGGCCGGTTATCTCCTCGTTAAGTTTCCCGCGGCGGGCCGGCTCGGCAGTTTGATATTCGGCTTGAAGCTTCTCGATCTCGCGAATTGCCGCCTTGTATTCCTCGAATTTGGCGTCGAATGCGGCTTTTGCCTGACCCGCCCCAGGACTTGGGGCCGCAGCAGTCTTGTCTTTGGCCCGAATAGACGAGGCACCCCCATATGCGCTGACCGCGAAAACCCCGATAACAACTACCTGACGAAAGCGTGTCATTTACGTATGAAACCTGATTGGTGGAGACTGCTGGACATGACTTGGTGTACACACGATAACACATGAATGCTCCGCGCGACCAGCGCGGTCGTATCGCGATACCAAGGCCCGAGAATTGTGACTCGAAAGCGTAACACCTCCAAACGAACGGTCTTACCGCCAGCCGCTGTTGGTGATGCGGAAGTGCGGATCATCGGCGGCGATTTTCGCGGCCGACGCCTTAATTACCACGGCGACCCGGTCGTGCGGCCGATGAAGCATCGCACCCGCGAAGCAATTTTCAACTTGGTCGGGACCGGATGCAAGGGCCGGCATGCGATCGATCTTTTCGCGGGCACGGGTGCGTTAGGGCTCGAGGCAATAAGCCGGGGATCGCCCTCGGCAACTTTCGTTGAAAGGCATGTGCCAACCGCCCGTATCGTCACCGAAAACATTCAACTACTCGGCGTGGAGGATCGCACCACCCTGCTCGTTACGAGTGCATTCGTGTGGGCCAAACGAGACTTGCCAGCTCAGGCGGCGGCCGCCGATATGCCCTGGCTTGTGTTTTGCAGCCCGCCTTACGCATTCTACAACGACCGGCAGGCCGAGATGCTCGATCTCATCGGCCACATCTGCGAGTTAGCGCCCGCCGACAGCATTCTCGTCGTTGAGGCGGAACAGCCTTTTGATTTTGATTTGCTTCGCAATCTAACTTCCCAGGCAGACGACAACGATCATTGGGACGTACGCAACTATCGCCCCGCTGTTGTTGGCCTCTGGCATCACCGGCCAGAGGACGTCGCCGGAGCCTCAAATACGTCGACTTGATCGTGCATCGTGTACAGCCGCAATCGGCCGTCGATGGGCACGAGTTCGCCGCTCGATTTGTTGTCTCCCACAATTGGATTGCCGGCATACTTTGTCCAATGCACCAGGTCGGCGGAACGAGCGATATCGGTGTTCCAAGTGCGCGGCAATTTCTCGCCCGTGCCGCTGCCGTGGTAAATCGCGTAATACGTTCCCCGGTACTTAATGACTTGGTCGACAGCAATCATGTCTTTGTCATGTTCGCCTGGGCCCGGCACGAGTACTGGTTCATCCCGCACATTGGTCCACACGAGCGACATTGGATCGTGTGTTTTCGCCAGCCATACGCCGCGATCCAGCCATTCGTAAAACAGGTACCACGTGCCGTTCTCGATCCAAACGGTGGGAGTGCCGCACGGCTTCCTAGCAGAATTCTTGCCATCGGCGGTACGCACTTCCAACGTGCCATGCCCCTTCCAGTCGACGCCATTCGGCGAAGCGAGCATCTCCGCGTGATTATCGTACTGCCCCTCGGCAAACATATAATACACGCCGTTTTGCTCGACGACGCACAGGTCTTCCACCCAATGATTGGATACCAGGGGATTCCGTGCCGACCGCTTCCAGTGCAAGCCATCGGCGGACGTGGCATAGCCTAACAATTTGATGCCGTCGCGTTTTCCGTCATAGCCGGTAAACCAAAGGCGATAGCAATCGTTGCTGTGGAGAATCCAGCCACGCTCACGAATCTTGACATCCCAGTGGTCTGGTCCCTCGGCAGTAAAAACCGGATTGCCCGCACGCGGCTGCCACGTAACAAGTTCTTCCGGAAATGCCGCCTCGTTGGTGCTCGATTGAGCGCGTGCAACTACATCCGTCAACGCGGCTGCCACCGCGCACTGCAGAATCAAAAGCAGCGTCCGCCTTTGTGCACGATTCGAGTAGCCGGTCTGGTAACGTGCAGTCATTGTATGGACGTCCTCCCAACCCGTGCAGCACTTCCGTGCCATGACAATAGGCCGCCCAATTCTGCCACTTTTGTCCAATATTCGCAAACGTGACAGCGATTAACGGCAGGAGAACTGCAAAGTCGGGGTCTGGTCCATTTTTCGGCCAGCGTGCCTTGCCCCAACCACACAACCATCGGCCGAAAACATGGACCTGACCCCTTCGCCTTGGACTTTGTAGTTCTCCCGCGATTAACGGGCCGCGAATTGCAACTGGCCCCCCCTGCTGGTACAACAAAGATTGGCTTGTCTTGCTTCCGTCGCATCCCTGGCGAGCATTCGCTTTCTCCCGTTGCCATTGCTATGGAACAACTTTCGGCCGAAAACGCTTTCGCTGCGGTTGAATTCGCTGAGAATCCCGAGCCGCGCGTCCCGTGCGTGTTGATCGTCGACACGTCGACCTCGATGCAAGGTCCTCGGATTGACGAGTTGAACAAAGGCCTGCAATCGTACAAAGTGGAATTAATAGCCGACCCACTTGCGTCGAAACGAGTCGAAGTTGCGATCGTGACGTTTGGCGGCCGGGTGACGCGGCTCGTCGAATTCACTACCGCAACACAATTCGAGCCGCCGATTCTGCAACCCATCGGCGGCACGCCCATGGGTGAAGCGATCTCAACGGCTCTCGACATGATCGAGGAGCGCAAAGCAAGCTACCGCGAACACGGTATCGCCTATTATCGGCCTTGGGCGTTTCTCATCACCGACGGCGAACCGAACGATCATTGGCGGCCGGTGATCTCGCGGGTACACGACGGCGAGCAGAAGAAATCGTTCTGCTTCTTTGCTGTCGGTGTCGAAGGCGCAGACATGAACGTGCTCGACGAAATCTGCGTGCGCAAACCGCTCTGGCTACAGGGATTGAAATTCCGCGAGCTTTTCAGTTGGCTTTCAAATTCTCAGCAAGCCGTGTCGCGCTCGTCGCCGGGAGACGAAGTGCCCTTGGAAGATCCGACGACCGGGCCTCGAGGTTGGGCCGCAGTATAGGAAGACGTTTCGTGTGGCGGCACATTGCTCAGAGCCTTCAAGGCCCGAGTCACCTGCAGGACAACACACCCTGCCAGGACGCCCATTCCATTCGATTTCTGAGCGATTGCCACCACCCCGCGTTAGTAGCTTGCGTTGCCGATGGCGCCGGCAGCGCCAAGCACAGCGATGTTGGTTCTGCAATTGCCTGCACAACGATTCTGGAACACGCTGCACGTTATTTGGAATCGAACGGGGTCAACGCACTTCAAGCCGAGGACGTTCTGCTGTGGTGCGATGACATCCGCGACCGCATCAAGCTGAAATCGAAGGAGTATCTTTGTGGTGTTCGCGATTTTGCCACAACACTTTGCACGGCGATCATTTCTGCCGATTACGCTGCGTTCTTCCAAATCGGCGATGGAGCCATCGTGCTCGGCAACGACCAGATTTATGGAGTTGTCTTTTGGCCCCAACGGGGTGAATACGCAAACTCCACGAATTTCTTGACGGCCGACGAATATCATCAACAACTGCAATTCATTTCGATCGCGGGTCGCTATTCGAAGGTTGCGTTAATGACCGACGGGCTCGAACGGCTCGCGCTCCGATTCGATTCTCAGACCCCCCACGTACCGTTCTTTGATCCGCTATTCCGCGCCCTCGAATCGGCGAGCGACGTGGAAAGGCTGAGCGAAAGCCTGCGTGATTTTCTGTGCTCCGACTCGATCCACCACAGGACTGACGATGACAAAACACTCGTCCTTGCAACTCAATGCACCGACGACGCTGCTTGATTCGATTAGCCGTCCTGTTCCCATAGGCACGCAAATCGGTCGAGGTGGCGAGGGAAGTGTTCACGAAGTGCAGAATGAACCAGCGCTGGTCGCGAAGATCTATCACAAGCGGCCGCTGGCGGAAGAGCAGGTGGCAAAACTTCAGGCGATGGTCTCGTGCTGGTCGGGCCCGCTCGAAACCATCGCCGCCTGGCCACGCTCGATTCTCTACGACCCCAGCAGCCGAAGGCCATGCGGCATCCTCATGACCCGCATGGACGAAGCTCGACAGCTGCATGAACTGTACGGAACCGCGAATCGGCGGCGTCATTTTCCCGACGTCGGTTGGCACCACTTGGTCCTGGCCGCCCGAAATACCGCCGCTGCGTTTCAAACGTTGCATGCAGCCAACGTTTTGGTCGGTGACGTAAACCAAGGAAACTTATTGGTCGATAAGCGGATGTGCGTACGAATGATCGACTGCGATTCATTTCAACTCACATCGAACGGCAGGACCTTCCTTTGCCCCGTCGGGTCGCCGCATTTCACGCCACCTGAACTGCAGTCGCAGAAGCTGCGCGACGTCGTTCGCACGCAAAACCACGACCGCTTCGGCCTGGCGATTCTCATCTTCCATTTACTGTTCGTCGGACGGCATCCATTCGCCGGCCGCTATCGCGGGCCTGGCGACCTGCCGATTGAAAAAGC
>JADZDJ010000057.1 GCA_020851115.1 Pirellulales bacterium | reverse complement strand
TGCCCGCCTTGATGCTTCAGGCGATGGCACTGCTCATCCAGCCATGCGCTGCGCTCGGCTTCTGCCTGGCCAAACCAAGCCAGGCTGAACTCGACCAGATGTTCCTTGACATGCCAGAAGTCGAGGATGCACTCGGCACGAGGGAAGTTCACGCGGAAGAATTCCTCCAAGCCGTTGCCCCCATCGGACAATGCCACCTGCTGGTCGACGTCATCCCAGCCGATCCGGCCTGCTTGGCGACGCAGCCGCAGGCCGAACGTCTCCAAGTCGTAAAAGCCGGCAAAATAGCGGACTTGATCTTGGGGCGGCTGCTTGGCTTCGAGCATCTGCGGGCTGTAAAGCTTGGCCACATATGCCATCCGGCCCTCGGCTTTCTCGCCGTGAGAACCTTGCTGACGCACGCCGATCGCATCGATGCTGACGTACGCGCAGGTGCGTCCCTGGGCGTCGTGCTGCCAAGTCCACGAGCGGGCTTGTCCCCATGGTTTTCCTTCGTCGAACAACTTCCGCAGCCGCTCCCCCGCGCCTTCGGTGATCCGCTGGACCGTCGATTCGCTGACTCGCAGGCCGCTCATCTTGCGCAGCGTTTTTTGACTGGCTTTGGGAAAGCTGATTTGAGTGCCGGCGAGCGTCACCAGTTCCTGCGCCCCGGGCGTGAAGCCTCGCCGATCCAGACCCAGCGTGTCGTCCCAAGGAAACGAACCTTGGCTACAGGCGGCACAATGATAATAAGGACGCCGTAATTCGATCGCTCCCAACAACGTCGTGCTGCATTTTCGACGGCGATTCACAAACCGCGCATCCTGTTGGCAATGAGGGCAGATTAAGCTAGCACCCTCGTATCCGCCCCTTTTTTTGCCGCTCGTCGGCGGCCGCTTCCAGCGACTTGGCTCCCAGGTGATGCACCCGGTCGCGGAGTTCGTACTCCGTCTGGCCGAACAGTTCGCGGTCCGCCTTGGACGCCAGTAACTGGGCAATCCGCATGCGTTCCTCCTCGAACAACGGTCCCAACCGCTCAAAAATCCGCTCCGCTTCCGATTGCTGCGTTGCGCCCACCGATTCGTCGATCACCTGCTGAGTACACATCACCGCCTCCGTGAATCCTTGAAAGTTGCCCCCCTTTTGCCAAACCTCCTTCAGCAGAGCAAATTTTCCACCTACTTTCCAGACGCTCACACGTTTGGCTGGTGTAATTGGCCCCGGTCAACTGGCCGGCGTTGTCGTAGGCGTAGGCGACGTTTTCGCCGGTGTGCTGGCTGTTGGTGAAGCCGGTCATGCTGCGACGACTGGCAGTGTCCATCTTGTCGGCGGACACTTCCCTAAAAGATAACATCCGCGGCAAACGCTACCGAGCGAGCCTCTCGACCGACGTGCTGGAGCGGCTGATCCTCAATTTTGCCAAGAAATAAGATGCGATTGCCGTGGGATGCACCGGCTACGACGGTTCGACCAAAACCACGCGAACATCGCAAACGTTCGTGTGCGTCGGCCCGGTCTTGATTAGTGCGCCGAGCGGTGCGAAGAAATGATAGGCGTCGTTGCGACGCAAGTAATCCGCGGCGTCGAGCTCGCGACGAGCAGCATCGGCAATGATTGGCCGATCAACCAGCGCACCCGCAGCATCGGTCGGCCCGTCTTCTCCGTCGGTGCCTCCGGAAAGGATCACACAGCGTTCGGCATCGCGCTTCTGCAACTCGATGAAGGCGGCCAAGACCGTCTGTTGATTCCGTCCGCCTAAACCACGCGCGGCTTCAGGGGCTAATTTTACGGTGCATTCCCCACCGCTCACATAGCAAAGCCCCTTGGGCCAATCCGTTTCCTGCGGTAGCACGGCATACATCGCAAGCGCACGGCCCATGGTCTCGGCGGCACCTTCCGGACCATCTGCCGAGAGTGGGTAAGCATCATACCCCAGACGTTTCGCCTCATCGGCGGCGGCGTTCACGGCCGTTTCATTGTTGCCGATGATCCGATTTAGCACGCGCGCATTTGGCCATAGCCTACCGGCGATCTCCTGTTTCCGTTGCTCGAGCACATCGCATACTTTTATAGGAATATCCGATTCGCTGCTGTGATAGCGACGCAAGATACTGAGCGCCTCGGAGGGGCTGGATGAATCGTCCGCCGTCGGCCCCGAGGCGATCAAATCCAGCCGATCGCCGAGCACATCGGAAATGATCAGCGAAACGAGTTTTCCAGCATTGCAGGCTCGCGCCAGTCCGCCGCCTTTGATGCGACTCAGTTGTTTGCGAACCGTATTGAGTTCAACGATGTCGGCCCCGGCCGAGCTCAGAAACTTGGTCACCGTCAGTTTGTCGGCCAGCGAAACCCCCTCGATTGGCAATGGCAGCAGCGCCGATCCACCTCCAGAAATCAGCGCAATTCCCAGATCTTCTGGACCTAACTCGCCAACCATGCGCAGAATTTCCTCCGCTCCGGCCACCCCTTCGGCCGTCGGTTCGTTTTTCCCTGCCGGCCGTGATGCGTGCAAATGAATTCGCTGCAGTGGCCGTACGCAGTCGGCCGGCACATTGATCCAGCCGGTCAATTGCTTTTCCCGCATCAGCGCCGCTCCGAGGATTTCTTCAAGCGCTGCCGCCATCCCTGCCCCGGCCTTCCCTGCACCGACAACGGCAATCCGCCGCACTTGGCTCAGGTCGATCCGATTTTCTTCCGCGCCGAGCTTGCCAAGCAGCAGGTTGGTTCCGTCGAGGCGCACGCTGCCTTGCATCAGCCGCTCAGAGCGCACCGCAGCCAATCCGGCTTGCCAGATTCGCAGCGCATCGGCACGAAGATCGAATGGCGTATGTTGCATAGGTCACGCGGCCCAGCCTTTCCGAGGCTCGCAGGAGAAGAAATTCCACCAATCAGGGATATTTGCATTTGACGTATTGGTGGGGATCAATTGGGGCCAGCACAACCCAACTACATCGGTGGAGGCGGCAACGTAAGCGTATTCTTGGTCGCGCCCGCCGCCGCTTGCAATTCGCGGTACGATTTGAGGAGGCCTAGCGTTTCTTGAAATTCGGGGCGCTGCGAAAGCGATCCATAGTTCGGGCTGGCGACGACCTTTTCGTAGCGGGCCAATGCTTCACCCACCGTTTCGAGTGGTGGCAATTGGTTTCCGCTGTAGATCTCTGGTGGCAACGCCAAATAACGCTGCCAATTCTGATCGAGCAATCCTTGCAACTTTCGCGACGAATCGGCCAGTGATGAGCGAATTGCCTGTACTTCGACGGTTGGTGGCACAGTGGGGGGTGTTCCAGGAGCGATAGCGGCAGCCGGCGTCAATTCGGGAGTGGGAACAACGGCTCCCTCTGGCTGCGAAAAAGCGGCCACGTTTTGCATGAATCGGTCGGCCGATGGCGGCAAACGAGCCGGCTGCCCTGGTGGCCCGTCGGCCTGCAACATGCCGCTGCCGCGGTAGTAGGCTGCTGTCAAGGTGTTGTCGAGACTTATCATCGAACCATCGACGGCCGCGCCGGCGAACAGACCTCGGCTGCGCGAATAGGAATAGATTTCTGCCCGCAACGTCGCGTCCGTCGCGGCCGACGCTTCGCGACCTACAGGCCCGGCTGCCGCCGATACGCCGCCACCAATGGTGAATTTGCCATTGAGCAAGCCTTGAATGCTTTTTTTCGTTTTGAAGACCAACACAATGTCGGTCGCTTGCACGCCGGCCTGCCATCCGACGCTGCCGCCGGTGATGGTGATAAAGCTCGGCGCTCTCCAATTGCCATTGTCGTCTTTCACAATCACGATCCCGCGGCCGTGTCGAACGCCGACGACGAAGCCGCCTTTAATCATGCTGGGCACCACGGCGATGCCCTGCGCATCTCGTAGGAGCGCGCGCGGAATGCCCTGAGCCGGAATGGCCATGATTTCGTTCAGCACATTGGTCGCTGAATCAACAATGGACGCGCCTTCGGTTGGCGACGATTCCGGTGGCTGCGGTGCCGCGAACTGTGAGTGCGCGGAATTGGCCAAACAGCACTCGACGGCAAACGCGAAAAAATAGCACGCACGACGCATGATGTTGCTCACTTTCCCGGCAGTTACGCCGCTGTGATAATTTGTGCCGCAGTCGCCGGATTATCGAGCGATACCACAATCAGTTTTTGTCGATTGGCAAACTCGATGAACTGCGGCTGGTCGACCAAAATCGTTTTGCCTGTTTCCACGACTAACATCCTCGCTCCGGCCGCAACCATCGTTTCCAGCGTTTTCATCCCGATCGTGGGCACGTCGAATCGCATGTCTTGTTGCGGCTTGGCGACTTTGACGACGGTGAACCCGCCCGACGGGCAGAGTTGACCGGCTCTCGTAATGCATTCGTCCGTTCCTTCAATCGCCTCGACCGCCAGACAAGCTCGATCTTTCACGACCACACTTTGACCGATATCGAGTCGCCCCATCTCCTTGGCGAGTTGCCAGCCAAATTCGATATCCTTTCGTTGGGCAGGAGACGGCCCTTGCTTGGTGAGTTGTCCAAATTTCACGAGAAGTTCCGGGGCATAATCGGTTGCGGGGCAAAGCGTGATGCCGTCTTCGGCGAACGCCTCGACGATCGCCTGCAACAGCGTGTCATCTTTGCGATCTTTTTTCGTGGCGACAAAATGTGGCCAGAATGTGCGAATGCAGCGCCAATCGGGCAAATGCTTGAGCCACGCTCTGCGCTGAAACAACCGCACCTTGAACACTTTTCCAGCGAGCGTTGCTTGCCGTACACCGTTGCGGGCCAGATAGCCGATGGCCTTCCCCAGCTTGGCCACGCCGGTCCATTGCACGTCGTCGCAGACCTGTTCCAGCACCGGATCCGCATGATCGATCAGCGCCACGCAATAAGTGCGGCAACCTTGCGCTTTCAAGGCTTCGGCAATGACGATGGGGAAGCGGCCCCAACCGGCGACGAGGCCGAACTTGGCAGGCGGCAGGCGGCAGATGGTAGGCGGTAGAATGGCAGACATTCCGCTCTCATTCAATACTTGAGTTTCCGCTTTCCGCGTACTGCATACACACTTAGGCGGCCTCATCTTGGGGCCGGCTGATGCACAACTCTTTTTTCACTCGCAGTTCCTCGACTTCGCGCGCAAGTTCCTTTAGCTGTTTGCGCATTTCCGGCAGCTTGGAGATCAGTGCGAACAGTAACTTCTGCTCTCGTTCCGCAACGGCTGGCGTGCCGAGCATGTGAACACCATCTTTAACGTCGGAGGAGACGCCGGCTTTCGCTCCGAGCACGGCTCCCGTGCCGATGTGAACGTGATCTCGCACGCCGACTTGACCTGCCATGACGACATAATCTCCGGTTGTCGTGCTGCCGGCGACGCCGACTTGCGAGCAAATCAGATTGTGTTTACCCAAGCGGCAGTTATGGGCAATCATCACCAGGTTATCGATTTTGGTGCCGTCTCCAATCAACGTAGCCCCATAAGTGCCGCGATCGATCGTGCTTCCCGCGCCAACTTCAACATCGGCCCCTAGTTCCACATAGCCAAGCTGCGACGAAAGTAGATGCTTACCGTCGACGACTTTATAGCCAAAGCCGAATGCTCCCAGCACAGCGCCGGAATGAATGATGCATCGCGGCCCCACGCGGGTGTTTTCGTACAGAACTGCGCCTGGGAATATGGTTACATCGTCGCCAATGCAGCAGCCAGCCATGATGTGCGCGCCGCTGTGTATCACCGACCGAGCACCAATCTGAACGTCATCGTCTATCGTTGCACCGGGCCTGACGGCAGCGTCGGCAGCGATTTTCGTATTGCTGCCGATGAATGCTCGTGGACTGACTCCGAATCGCGCACTGCTTCGCACCGGCCGAAAATGCCGCACGATCTGGGCGAAGGCGACATGAACATCTGCGACGCGGATGGCCGGCCGATCAATCGCCGGAAAATCGGCTGGAACAACGACCGCTGCCGCTAGCGACCGGCTCAGGCGGTGTGACTTGTCAACTGAATCGAGCAGCGAAATATCGTTTGCCGAGGCCGAATCCAACGTATTGGCCCCGATAATTTGGCGCGCACCATCACCCGCCAATTGACCATCCACAAGTTCGGCCAGCACGGCCAATGAGGCAGGCATGACGGCATCCTTTCCGTTTCCGATTGAAACCGGAGCAATCTACCCCACCGGCCGTCGCGATGGCAATAGCGATTGCGTGTACTCTTCACGCTCCGCCGTGAAGATGGACGCACAGGGGGGCAATACCACGCGGAATAGGC
>JADZDJ010000056.1 GCA_020851115.1 Pirellulales bacterium | reverse complement strand
TCAAGGCTAGCCCTAAAGCTATTTCGGAGAGAACGAGCTATCTCTGCGCTTGATTAGACTTTCACTCCTCCCCACAAGTCATCCCACCGGTTTTCAACCCAGACGGGTTCGGCCCTCCACTCGGTATAACCCGAGATTCAGCCTGCTCATGGGTAGTTCGTGCAGTTTCGCGTCTGCCACTAACGACTTATTCGCCCTATTCAGACTCGGTTTCCCTACGGTTACAGCCCTAAAAGCCTTAACCTTGCCGTTAACGACAACTCGCCGGATCATTATGCAAAAGGCACGCCGTCAGACATTCCCGCCGAAGCGGGCATAGTCCTCCGACCGCTTGTAGGCACATGGTTTCAGGTTCACTATCCTCCCCTAGCAGGGGTTCTTCCCATCTTTCAGTCGCCCTACTGAGTTCACTATCGGTCGTTAGGGAGTATTTAGCCTTACGGGATGGTCCCCGTAGATTCAGTCGAGGTTCCACGTGACTCGACCTACTCAGGTACTTCTCGGGAGACAAGCAGCTTTCGCTTACCGGACTGTCACCGTCTATGGTTCAACTTTCCAGAAGATTCAGCTAACCGCTTGTTTGGTAACTCCCATGTGAGAAGCCCTACAACCCCGCGGAGGAAAACCACCGCGGTTTGGGCTATGTTCCCGTTCGCTCGCCGCTACTGAGGAAATCGAGGTTTCTTTCTTTTCCTGCGGTTAATGAGATGTTTCAGTTCACCGCGTTCGCTGCAGCATACCTATGGATTCGGTATGTGCCAGTTCGGGAATCCCGGGATCAACACTCGTTTGACAGTTCCCCCGGGCTTATCGCAGTCTTCCACGCCCTTCAAAGCCTCCTAACGCCAAGACATCCCCCATGTGCCCTTAGTAGCTTGACCACCTAAATCGAACGCTCTCTGGGCTGCCTCAATCCGAAGATCGAACCAGCTTGGAGTGCGAGCAATTTCTTGTGGCCGCTACTGGATCCTCAGGTCACCATCGCCGGCAAGCGCGCCGGCCCCGTGACCAAGTATAAGTAACGTATTTTTCCAGAATCATCGAAATTTCCCGCATTGCTTCAGCGCTTGCTGCCGCAACACAGTCTCAATCGATGCTCTAAGAGCCTTGGAGAACATGGTGGAACATCATCGAGAGATGATGCACCATCCAGTTCTTTTCTTTTACAAGATGCCAATTACTTGCAACCAAATTGTCAAAGATCGATTCAGCAAGCCACCGCCAGCCGTCGCCGAACGATTACTTACCAACTGCCCTCAGAGAGCAGAGGCCGAATTCGCCATCAGCCAAGCCTTGCCGCAACTCACGCCAGTAATCGTGAATGCGCTACCGCAAGAACCCGGCCGTCGAATCCAGCCACTAACCTCTGAGCAAAGCAGAGCTTTCATTCTGCCAGCGTAGTCCATTCGCGATGCGAATGACCTGTGGCTAAAAACTCTCCCAGAACCAACTCCTTCCCCTCGATCCAACTTTTCTAACAAACTTGGGCTCCAAGTGGGAAGCCCCAAACTATAACCAACGCTTCGAGACCTGTAAAGGAGTGTTTGCCGCCAGAAAAAGAATTACTGATTGGCAAACCGAAGATGTTTCGCCGAGACGACCTGGGTCGGCTATAGGCAAAACCGTTGAAACTCGGTCCTTCGCGTGGTTCTCAGCCATGAAAGACATGTCTTTTACGGCTGATCTCGATTATATCGGCCACTTTGGCTAGGGCAAGTAGGACAAATCAGCGATTTCGACTGAATTGACCACATGCCTGCAAAGAATTACGGCAGCTGCGGCAAATAGTTCGGAATTGACCTGAAAGAAACTGGTATTGCGTCAGGTCATGGTTGATCCAGGTTTGTTCCACGCAATGTTGGCCGAGAGTTTGCCGGCGCTTGCTCATGAAACTCTCATAACACATGGACCAGCTTTTTGAAGGCAGACCAGAACTAAAGAGATTCCTTTCTCTGCCACTGTTCCACCTGACGCAACACTTCTTCCATGGCGCTCCAGGGGTCGCTTTCGATCGCTTCAAAGTGCTGAGTGACGCCAACATTTCGACCGACTGCCATGCGGCAGGCAAATCGATAACGGTCGTTCTGTGGCCCCCATGTTTCGAGCACGTACTGCGTCGCTCCTAGCTGCCGCAAGCGTCCTTCTGCCTGGCGAAATTTATCATCGCCACTACCGATGGCTTGATTGGAACTGCCGGAATGAGCTTCCTCCAAGTTGTTTTGACGCATCGATTCTGGCGCCGCAATCGGCCGAGAATCAGGCGGCGACTGAAATGATTCAGGCTGTTTTGACGACGGCGAAGGCCACTCTACTGGCGACCTTGATGGCGCAATTGCCGAAGCGTTGTCGAATGCGCTTGCGACAGCAGACGCCGCAACTGCATTGATTGTTGGCGCTACGTTGCTCGTCGTGGTGATCGCAGCGGGTGTCGAAACCGGCGACTTTTCCGCTGGATTGGCTAATTCCGCGGCCTTATGCACCGCGATGGGTGACGCGATCGGCTGGAGCGGCGGCACAGTTGGCGTCGCTTGAATTGCTGTTGTTGGCGCTGCGCGATAGGGGGATTGCCCGGCAAAGGGATTGTTCGGCACCGTCGGCTGTGCAATACCAGCAGGGGCCGATGTAGAAACATTTTGGCCGTCGGCGGCTTTGGGCTGCTCAGTCAATTGCACGGACAAGCGTCCATCGATCAGCTTTTTGAGCACTTCGGGCAAATCATTCCCGAAAATAGCCAGCAGCGGCACACTGATCAGAAAGACCAGCATGATTAACGCTCGAAACGCAATGGCGGTCGATGATTGCATCGGCCGGCGGCTCCCTCCAAGTCATCCGCAAGCACCGTCGCGATACCATCCTTGGCATCCGCGCTTCTGGGTCGGTCCACGGAGAGGCGGAGAGTAACAAAACCATCCAGACGCCACAATGGCAAATTGAACCCCTTGTTGCCAAAGTGCTATCGGCGATACTGGCGCATAGGCGGAATTTCCCTTATGCCCGTCACCCGCATTTGACATATACGGGTAGGGAGCGATTCGCCTTGTCGATCGAGGCTCGGTTGCGTTCATTTAGCAAAAAGTCTTCCCTCCCGCAAACGAATTCACCACTAACTATGCGAGGTTCCAATCATGGCACGTTCTGGCGCAGTGACGTTCAAAGGAAATCCGCTCACCTTAGCAGGCGAGGCGGTCAAGACTGGTGGCCCGGCCCCTGATTTCACGCTGCATGCGTTCGAGGGGGGGGAAATGAAAACAATTCACCCCGCCGATTTGAAAGGCAAACCAACGATCATCAGCGTGGTCCCATCGCTCGATACTCCCGTTTGCCAAAAACAAACGAAAAAATTCAGTGAAGAGCTGGGCGCGCTCGGCGAAAAGATCAATGCTCTCACCGTCAGCCTCGACCTGCCCTTTGCCATGAATCGATTCTGCGGCGCCGAAAATATCAAGGGCTTGCGCAGTGCCAGCGATTATCAAGATCGCAGCTTCGGCAAGAACTGGGGGATGCTCATCGAAGAGCTGAAAATCCTCGCTCGCGGCACGTTTGTACTCGATAAAGACGGCAAAGTCGTCTACGCCGAACAAGTGAAGGAAGTCGCCGACGAGCCAAATTACGATGCGGCTCTGAAGGCGCTGAAGTCTCTGCTGTAAGCAACTATGGCCGATGGCGAAACTGTCCACGATTCGCCGGCAGAAAAATTTCGGCGGAAATCTAACCATTTGCCCGCGACTGGCGGTCGCGCCGCGCTGCGAAGCCGAATTGCTCGATTTTCTGGCCCAATGCAAGGGCCGGAAAATCCGCGTCGTCGGTCGCTTACACTCGTGGAGCGATGCGCCGGCGATCGACGATGTGCTGGTCGATCTGCGGCACTTCGACCAAGTGGCTGTCGAAAAATCCGGCGACGGCTACGTGGCCACCCTCGGCGGCGGTTGTCAGATCAAGCGCGCGCTGGCGGAATTATCGCAGCAAGCCGGCGCGACGCTCCCGACGCTGGGGCTGATCAGCGAGCAATCGATCGCGGGCGCCATTTCCACAGGAACGCACGGATCGGGCAAGCACTGCTTATCACACTATCTCACCGAAGTGCGGTTGGCCAGCTACGATCCTCAATCGGGCCAGCCGATCATCCGTACAATTTCCAACGGCGTCGAACTTCAGGCCGCAAAATGTTCGATCGGATGCCTAGGCGTCATCGTCGCGGTGAAGATCGGTTGCCGAGCCAGGTACAACATCGAAGAGTTCGTTCGATTTTACTCGGCGCTCGATGAAGTGCTCGCAGCCGAGCGTGACTATCCGCTGCAGCAGTTCTACTTGCTACCGTGGCTTTGGAAGTTCGTCGGTCAACACCGGCGTGAAGTCGATGCCCCACGCAGCCGGCGGGCGGCGATCTATCGAGTCTACTGGTATTTGACGATCGACTTGGCGCTGCATTTGATCGTGAAATTGCTCGTACAGGTTCTCAATCCACGACGCGGCGTCAAGTTTTTTTACCGCCACTTTCTCTCGCTGTTTGTCGTTCGCAATTGGCGAGTGATCGATGATTCCAACAAAATGCTCATCATGGAGCATGAACTATTTCGCCATATTGAAATCGAGGTTTTCGTGCGCCTGTCGAACCTTTCCGGCGCCGTAACGTTCGCCCGAGAGATTCTCGAAAGTTTTTCCGGGAACTCTGAGGCGGTTTCAAACACCACAGCACAACAACTCGAACGACTTGGCCTGTTCGACGAGCTAATGCAGTCGGTCGGCAGCTACTCGCATCATTACGCAATCTGCATCCGCCGCGTCCTTCCCGACGACACGCTAATTTCGATGTCAAGCGGCGGCGACGAGCCTTATTACGCGCTCAGTTTCATCAGCTACGCCCGGCCAAGCCAGCGCGACGGCTTCTTCAAATTCGCCAAGTTTCTCGCCGCAAGCATGGCCGCACTCTTCGAAGCTCGTCCACATTGGGGGAAAGTTTGCCCTTTGGATCGCGAGCAA
This sequence comes from Pirellulales bacterium, assembly GCA_020851115.1. Taxonomy (GTDB): domain Bacteria; phylum Planctomycetota; class Planctomycetia; order Pirellulales; family JADZDJ01; genus JADZDJ01. Next base: position 28,514 of record JADZDJ010000056.1, on the reverse strand, counting down.
ATTCAGCGGCTTTATCCGCGCCTGCCCGAGTTTCAGCGGGCTTGCCAAACGAGCGACCCTGACGGCGTATTTCGCAATTCCTGGCTGGAAAACACACTCTTCCCTGCAAGCTATTCTTGAGTTGTGTGGGGCAGGCATTCCTGCTTCCCGAATCAATTCAATCCAACCCGGCAGGCCAGAACGCCTGCCCTGCGGCTCAACAACTTCGGGGATCACCGATGATAGCCGAATTGCAGGCAAACTCGTCCAACAAAAAATCTTGGGTTGGTTTTGCCGTCATGTTCTTCGTCGGCCTTGGCGGTGGGGTGATCGCGCTGTACTCGATGACTCGCGGAACCAGCGAGTCAAATCGTGTCGCTGCAGCTTCGGTCAAATCTAACTTGGCAGCAGCGACAGGAGTTGCCGCCTCGGAATCTTCATCAACCGCAGCAGAAATTCGACGGCTGCGGAGCGAAGTCGCGATGCTTCGCGCCGCGGACAAATCAAATCCAGGGAATCAGGTCCACGTCGAATTCGAGCGACCCACAGCGCCCTCAGCCAAGCAAACGCCAGCGGCTTCGAGCACCGGCCAGCGAACGCTCGCCTATTGGAACAAGCTCAATAGCATCATGGCGCGCGAAGCCGCCATGCGATCTGCGCCACCACAATTGACGGCCGCCAATGCAATATCGTTTGTTTCAAACCAGACGTCGGCCTACGAATACGCCGCCACCGCCATGCGACAACTCAGCACGACCGGCGTCGATCCACAAGCTGTCGCCATCGGACGCGACATCGCCGCCTGGTACGACCAAGGTGTTGCCAATAGTCGCAGTGCCGAGTCACTCCTGGGAAGCGACGACATTGCTTCCCGCCAAGGGGCCGCCGGCCAAGGCTGGAGTTCCGCTGCGAAGCAACACCGCGAGCAATGCCTGGCCATCAACCGCCGTGGCGAGCAGTTGCGACAAGCATTGAGCCGCAGATACGGGCTAGATTTCCCAGCACTTCAATAAATCAATGCATGCATCGGGTTCCGCAGCGAGGGAAGTATAGTGCCCAACTCCTCGCGGGCAATTTGCGGTCGGCGCATAAAAAACCGCAGTCCGCTGCAGCTTCACGACTGAGCGTGAAGAGCACTCTCAGCAAGCGGCCTTAATCGCCCAAGTTGCCACGGGTCTGACGACTCCATATCGTCGCGTAGTCGCTGCGCTTCGTTGCGAATGGGCGTCATGGCGCTGGCGTGGTTGCGAACCGTTGCTACCGCCCGCGTAAATTCCTCAAACAACGGGCCAAGCGCATCATTAGGCGAAAGTCGATCGGTAATCGCCGACAAATCGCGTCTCAGTCCCCGTTGCAATCTCCATGCCAACCAGCCGCGCAGCAACAGTCCCCACACCAACACCCACAGCGCCGATTGAACGAGAAAATCAATTCCCAAGAGCGGCTTATCCAATGCCAGCCATAAATGATCGTAGAAAAAATTCTTTGCCAGTCGAAACAGCAGCATGGCCGGCAAAGAAATGAACAGAACTTCCAGCAAAAAGTGGAAGATCGCACCGGCTCTGCGAGCTACACGGCGCTCGATTGCCGCTTCCACTTCGGCGTCAACCTGCTGATACAAGCGCCGTGCGGCCAGCGCGAGAGAATCTTCGTCGATCGTCGCTGTCGACTTCGCCGCGGCTGACGAAACATCCACCTCCGCCGCACTGGCCAGACCAGCGAGCACGCTCGTCGTCCGCGCCACTTCACCTGGATGAATTCCCAAATCCGCCGCCGCCAGCCAGCGGTCTTCGGCCAACGACTCTCGCACTTTGTCCGCCACTGCTTTACCGACGCCCCAACCGCCAGCGATGAGCATCGGCGCCAAACCGCGCGCCCGCAAAGCCGGCGCGAAGCGTAAGAGCGATCTGGCCGCGCCAAACAACCGAATGAATGCCGCCAACGGCCCCCAGCCCCAGCGCAACGCCACATCGCGCAGCAATCGCGCCCGCCAAACACCTTGCTTGCCGCTCAACTGTTGCTGAAGATGCGCACGTACCGCCTGGAACAGTTCCGCCCGCTGGGTAGGAATGGCGGATTCCAATTGCTTCACGTTCGGCAGTGCCGAGTCGATGTCGTGCTGCGATTGCTGCAAGAACCACTCGAGCAAATCGAGTGCGTTGGCCCGCAGAATTCGATGCCGTGCCCGACCGGCGAGTTCCTCGTGCAAAAAATCGACGAGTCGCAGAAATTCTGGCTGAGACGGCAAATGTTGCTCGGCCCGCGCAATTGCCTCTTCGCCGTCGAGCCGAAACATTCGGGGCACTTCGTAGCCCTGCGATTCCAGCTCCCGTTGCCAATCCTCAGTAATGTCGTCATCGAGGTTGGCATGAGTCTGCACGAACACTGCTTGTCGCCCATGAGCGTGCCGCAACACTTCCTGGGCAACCGCATGCGTCTTGTACTTTTGCGCCGTTCCGACATACAGCAGAACGTCGCAATTGGGAAGTACGCGGCGGAGGGTGTCGAGGTTGCGGTTGGTTTCGGAATGACGAGTGGAGAATGGGGAATGGGGAATGCTGCCAGACGGTTCTCTTTTCTCATCCTGACTTTTCGCACCTGGTTCCTGCGCAGCGATGCCTGAATCCTGAGTATCCGGATCCGGACAGTCAACCAAAATCAACTGCTTGAGGATCGGCGTTGCCAGCCGGTGAACTTCGGGCTCGCCCTCCTCGAACTTCAGGAACGACAAATCGACATCGGGATGCGCCAGCACGACCGGCCGCCGCGTCGTTGGCCGTTCGATGTCGCCGGCCTGGCAAACGCGTTGTCCGACCAGTGCGTTGAGCAGCGTGCTCTTGCCGGTCCCACTACCGCCGACCGCGCCAACCACGAGCACCCGATCTAGATCGACACGCAAATGCTCCAGCCGCGGCGAAATTCGCGCCCACAATGCCTTGGCTCGATCGAACGCCGGCCACGCCGGAGATGCCTCAGCCCAGCGGTGCGCCGCCGCCAGTAGCCGATCGAAGTCGGCCAGCCGCAGTTCATTGCTGAAATCTTCCATCATGGGCTGTCAGAGTCCGGATTGAGGTTCAAGAGTCAAAACCGTGATGCCCTTCTGCGACGGTCTCTCGCAGCGAGCGTCGTAGTTCCAAAAGTAAGTGGTCTGCCCGCATTCGTGCGGGGTCGTGTCGAGCCTCTGCCAAGCGATTCAGACGATCGACGAGCGGCCCAAGCACCACGTCGTCCATTGTCTTTGTCAGCAGCTTCACGCGTTCGAAATAGAATCGCGCAAACAGACCGCTCAACAGCGTTTTCAGCGCCAATTGGCCTGTGGGAATCGCAACCGCTTCACCGGCCGCCACGCTGGCCGTCCCCATGGCCACGTCGCCCGCCCACGACAAGGCCCAGTGTCCTGCCGCCATTTCGACGCCGTGCGCCCCGACAATCGCCAAACCAACGCTAATGGCCGGCCGCACGACCGCCGTGGCGATCATCGCCCACGAGACACCTTTGACGAGCGCTGGATTCTGCCGCTCGAACGCATCCAACTGCTCGCGGATAAACTGACGGTAGCCGTCGGTCACAAGCGGCGCTTCGGCGTGGCGACGACGGAGTTCCGCGAATAAGCGGTCTCGCTCAAGCCCGCCCAGCACTCCATCCAATTCGCGCGACAGAATCTCGTTGCCGCCGCGGCGGAGTCGATCCAGTTGATCGAGTTTGACTGCCAGCGCCAATTGCAATTGATCGAAGTCCGCAATGCGAAAGGCGTGCAGCGCATCCTGCGGATCGCGCTGCCAAAGCCGAGCAACCACCTGCCCGAGCGATCGGTACGCCCCGTGAATCCAGCGGTCGAATTTCGTGCGCCGCGAGTCGAGCCAGTTCCAAATTTCCTGCCACACTAGCCGTCGTGGCAGATCGGGCAATTCGACGTCTTGCTTGCGAATGTCGTGGTCGAGCAAGTCGCGGGCGCCAGCATACTCGTTGGCTCGGCGATCGATACTCGATAAAAAACGCGGCAATCCGTCGTTTGGATCGATCACTTGTCGCAAACTGCCGGTGAGCGAACGAATCTTAATCGCATCGAAGCGCAACTCAGCCAAGTCTTCGCGCAGGTCCGTCGCGCCTTCCGTCAAAGGATGAAACGGCAATCGATTCTCATCGGCGGCGTCGGAGTCCCACGGCACGGCATACGCGGCCGCCGGCTCGATGCCTGTCGCGCGACAAAACTGATCGAGCCAGCCGTAGCATAAATCGCGTTGCCGCGGCCAGTGAACCATGTTGAACGCCACGAGCACCGTTTTTTCCGCCTCAGCGGCCGCGCGAAAGAATTCGCGAATGGCGGCGTCGTTATACTTCTGTTGCGTCAGCACACAAACACGTACATCGGCCGCGTGGCGAATCAAATCGGCGCGCCGCCAGTTCGCCTTGAGCGTCCCATCAATGTCGGGCGTATCCAGCAGCAGCAATCGCGCCGGCTGCTGCCCCGTGGGATCGTCCCGAACTAACAGCAATTGCTCGTCGCATTCCAACAGCGGGTCGTCATCGCTTCTCCACGGTCGCAATTGAAAATCGGGGAATACCTCGCCAAGCGAATCCTTCACGGCAAAATCGCGCGGCACGATGCACACGGGATGCTTCGTCTGCGTCGCATTAGGATGCGACCGGCTAACGCTGCCGCCGGCGAGATGATTAAACACCACGCTCTTGCCGGTGTTCGTTCCACCCGTGACCGCGACAATGAGAAACGGGGGTTGCTCAACTTGTGGCAACAACTTTTGAAATAGCGATCCATCCCATGCTTCCTGGCTCGGCGACGGCAGGCCGAGTTCCAATGCCAGCGGCTTTAGCGCGCGAACCGCAATCGCCAGATCGAAAATTCGGTTTGTCCAGCGTCGATAATCGAGCGAAGCGTCGCTGGGCAATTTGCCGTTGGTCATTGCGGCCGATTGGGTCGGGTAAAGTTTGCTGGCGATTTCAGCCATTGCGCGTTCTCATCTTGTCGCGCCGAGATTCAGTACTCGCCTGCCACCACGCCCGCCGCATGATTTCGAGAAAGCCGCCGCTGAGGAAGCCCAAAAACCCACCCAACACGCCGGCCGACATTGCGCCCAAAATCAATCCGGGCCACTTTCCTTTCGTCCATTCGTGGAGCAAAACCATTCCCAAAACCATTCCCAATGCAGCCCCGAACAGGGTCGTGGCGCGAATGATCCAACCCAGGGGCGTATGCTCGCGCAAGCGATGCGCGGCTGTCGCCGCGGCGATGCGTTCAGCCATTTCGATGTCGTCCGTGGCGCTTCGCGTCGCGGTGCCGAACCATTCGGTCGATTCGTCTCGCCGCGATGTGCCCAGCGCATTGCCCGCGATATGCAAGCCAACCGTCATGAGCGCCATCAACAGCGCGGCCGAGACAATCGGCCCCAATGCATGCATCACGCCAAAAAGCAAGCCGCAGAGCGTGACGACGAAAAACAACGTCCGCAATCGAAACTGTGGAGGATCAACAGCATGCGGCAGTTTGTGAAGAGGTCCGACGGACATGCTAGAAATTATACCCGGAATCACCTGGCAGCGAAGCAGCCACGGCGAGGTGGTAGCGAAGCCGGTTGTCCGTTCTCTCGCCGCAGCGAGGGTTCACTATAGCCGTTTGCCCGAGGAAAATTTGCGTCGGTTGAAGAAAACAGGCAAATCCAGGCTAGCCGTGGGCCGTCAACTCCTCGGCCAACAGTTCCAAATGGCCGTTGCCATGATGCTCGTGCGGCGCCGATCCTCGGTCGATTTCTGGTTGCTTTGGCTTCCTCAATTCGCGGAGCCGTTGCACGACCACATAGAAGACCGGAATAAAGAACACCGCCAATAGCGTTGCCGCCAACATCCCGCCAAATACGGCGGTGCCCAGCGAACGGCGGCTTGCCGCGCCGGCCCCGCTGGCATTCACCAAGGGCAGAATACCGAGAATAAATGCGAACGAGGTCATCAAAATTGGCCGAAAACGAAGCCGCGATGCTTCGATCGCCGCATCCAAGATCGAACGCCCCTGATGGCGTAGCTCGCGGGCGAATTCGACAATCAAAATCGCGTTCTTGCTGGCCAGGGCAATAATTAGCACCACGCCCACCTGCGTATAAATGTTGTTGTCCATGCCGCGAGCCGCCACGGCGGCCACCGTCCCCAGCAGCGCCAGCGGCACGACCAAGATCACTGCGGCCGGTAGCATCCAGCTTTCGTACTGGGCGGCAAGCACCAAATACACCATCAACACCGCCAAGCCAAAGACCCAAATCGCTTGCGAGCCAGCCCGCTTCTCTTGGAACGACATTCCTGTCCACTCGTAGCCCATCGAAGCCGGTAAGGTGCGGCCCGCGATTTCGTCCATCAAGGCCATCGCTTCGCCAGAGCTGTAGCCCGGCGCTGCATTGCCGCCCACCGAGGCCGATGGGTATTTGTTGTACCGCGGCACGATCAGCGGTCCCAATCGCTTTTCGACTTTCACCAGCGCGCCCAGTGGAATCATCTTGCCTTGTTTGTCGCGAACTTCAAATTTGGCGATGTCTTCCGGCTCCAGCCGAAATTGTTCGTCAGCCTGGACTCGCACCTGAAACGTCCGGCCAAATTTGTTGAAGTCGTTCACATAGCTCGACCCCAAAGCCGTCTGCAAAGTGCCGAAAATTGAATCGAGCGATACGCCCAAGCTCTTGGCCTTTTCTCGATCGACGTCGACGAAGATCATCGGCACCTCAGCGCGAAACGTGCTCCGCATGCCCATCAAACCAGACTGTGTGCTGGCGGCCTCCATGACGCCCACCACGCTCTTTTGCAATTCCGCCATGCCTACGCCGGAGCGATCCTCAATCTGCATTTCAAATCCGCTCGCATTGCCCAATCCATTAATCGCCGGCGGAGGAAAGAGCATAAACTGCGCCTCGCGCAATTGCAGAAACCGCGTTCGCAGATTGCCGAGAATCGCGTCTTGGCTCAATTCCGGCGTCGTTCGCTCCGACCAGGGAGTGAACGAAATATAAATGGCCGCGGCATTCGAAGCGATCGAGCGATCGAGCATCGACATTCCGCCCAGCAAGAACCAGTTCCGAATGCCAGGCGTCTCCTTCAAGATACGATTGGCTTGTTCGACAACGGAGCGCGTGCGGTTTTGCGAAGCGGCATCGGGCAATTGCAAAGCGATCATCGCATACCCCTGGTCTTCGGTGGGGAAAAATCCCGTCGGCAGTTGCATGAACCACCAACCGCTGAAGCCGGCTAACAAGAAAAACAATAGCATCATGACGGCGGGAATGCGCACCAGCCGTCGCACGATGGCCGTGTAGGCTTGCTCGCACCGATCGTAAATTCGATTGAAGCCGCGATAAAAGATGTTCTTCCGTGTGGCCGTGGGGCGTAAATAAACCGCGCATTGTGCCGGCTTGAGCGTCACTGCGTTGAGAGCGCTGATCAGCGCGGTCGCTGCAATCGTCAAGGCGAATTGCCGATAAAGCTGCCCCGTAATGCCCCGCAAAAAGATCGTCGGCAAGAACACCGCCATCAGCACGAGCGTAATGCCGATGATCGGGCCGAGCACTTCCGACATGGCTCGAATCGTGGCCTGCTTGGGAGACAATCGGCTCCGATCGATGTGGTGTACGGCGTTTTCGACAATCACGATCGCATCATCCACCACGATGCCAATGGCCAGCACCAAGCCGAACAACGTCAGCATGTTCACCGAAAAGCCTAGCGCCGCCATCGCGGCAAAAGCGCCGATGATCGTCACCGGCACGGTTGTGGCGGGGATCAGCACCGCTCGCCAGTCCTGCAGAAAGACCAAAATGACGATCAGCACCAGCGCGCCGGCTTCGGCAAGCGTCTTGTAGACTTCGTGGATCGATTCTTCGACGAAGATCGTGGTGTTGAACGGGATAAAATAATCCAGACCTTCGGGAAACGAAGGCTTCAGCGTTTCCATGGCCTCGAGTACGCGGTCGCTGACTTCCATCGCATTCGCGTCGGGCAACTGAAACACCACCAGCGTGGCCGCCGGCTTGCCGCCGATCTCGCACCATTGCTCGTAACCTTGCGACCCGAGTTCGACGCGAGCCACGTCTTTGATGCGAATGACGCGTGTCGCCGGCGAACCGCTGTTCGCCCGATCTAGCCCCGCATCGTCAGCCTTAATGATAATCTCGCCGAATTGCTCCGGATCGCTTAACCGGCCGCGCGTGGTAACGTTGTATTGAAACGATTGCGACTCGGGCGAGGGATACTGCCCCACTTGCCCAGCCGCCACTTGCACGTTCTGCTCGCGGATGGCGCTCAGCACGTCTTCCATGACCAGGTTTCGCGCCTTGAGCTTTTCCGGATCGACCCACACGCGCATGCCGTAGGTGCCGCTGCCGATGACGTTGATGTCCCCCACGCCTTCGAGGCGACTGAGTTCGTCTTTCACGCGCAGCGCTGCATAGTTGTGCAAATACAGATCGTCGAACCGATCATTCGGCGAGCACAGCGAAACCGCCAACACGATGTTGGTCGATTGCTTCTTCGTGGTCACGCCTTGGCGCTGCACTTCCTGCGGCAATTTTGGCATGGCGATCGCCACGCGATTTTGCACGAGCACCTGAGCTTCGTCCAAATTCGTGCCCACCTCAAACGTCACCGTCAATGAATACGATCCATTGCTGGAACAGTTCGACGACATATATAGCATGCCTTCGACACCGTTGACTTCCTGCTCGATCTGTTCGGCAACCGTGTCGGAAACCGTTCGGGCATCGGCCCCGGGATACAACGCCGTCACCACCACGGTCGGCGGCGTGATATTTGGGTAGCGCTCGACCGGCAGACCAAACAGCGCAACGCCGCCGACGATCATCGTCACAATGGCGATGACGTTGGCAAAAATTGGTCGATCGACAAAGAAACGAGAAAACATGCTTCTGGGGCGAGACGGTTAACGCTGCGGCGGCTGGCCCGCGTCGGCTTGTTGTTCGAGTGGCGCCTTGGATGTTGGAGCGGACTGGACGGCAAACTTTGGCACGACCTTGCTGCCGGGGCGGGCGCGCAACAAACCTTCGACAATCACCCGGTCTTGCGGCCCAACTTTTCCCTCCACTTCGCGTAGCCCCGATTGCTGCGAGCCGACCTGAACTTGTCGATACTCCACTTTGTCTCCCTCGCCAACCACGAGCAAGTATTGGCCCGACTGATCGACGCTCAAAGCCCGGTCGGGCACGAGCAGCGCGTTTTGCTTGTGCGAAACCGGCACCCGCAGCCGCGCGTACATGCCGGGCAAGATTGTCCCCTCAGAATTGGGAAAAACGCTGCGAACTTCAATCGTGCCGGTTCCCTTGTCGACCTGCGGGTCGTAGTAATCGACATGTCCTCGATGCGGATAACCCTGTTCGTAAGGCAATTCCAATTCCACTTCGATCGTCCGCTGCTCGGCGCTGGGAGCCGTCGAATTGCCGGCCGCGTTGCGATATTTCAAGAAGTTGTCGACACTCAGGTTCGTGTAGGTGTAAATCGGGTCAATTTTCATCACCGTCGCCAGCAGCGAAGCTTGACCGTCACCCACCAGATTACCGACGTCGAAGTTCACGCGACCAATGCGACCGTCAATCGGTGATGCGATACGGCAGTATCCCAGTTCGATTTCCGCATTTCGGACTGCGTTGCTCGCCGCGGAGATATTTGCTTTGGCCGACAAGATATTGGTGCCGTAATCCGCATCCGCTTGCTTCACATTGGCCAGGGTCGATTGCACTTGCGCTTCGCATTTCTGTCGCGTGGCCACGGCTCGATCCCATTCGTCGGCAGTCACGGCTCGGGTGGCAATCAACTTGCTCAGCCGTTGCTCCTCGGCCTTGGCAAGCCTCAATTGCGATTCGTCGAGTGCCAATTGAGCTTGTGCCATTTCTCGCGACTGCGACTGTTGCGCTTTTTGTAGGGCTGCTTCGGCCTCTGCCAATTTCGCTTTGGCCTGGTCGAGCTGCACGCGAAACGGTTCTTCGTCGATCACCAACAGCAATTGTCCTTGCTTCACACTCGAACCTTCCGCGACGAGCCGCTCTTTAAGAAAGCCACGAACGCGGGCGCGAATTTCAACCGTCAGCACGGGATGGGCCATTCCCGTGATCTCCAAATAGCTCGTCACATCTTGCTGCACCGGATGCGCAACGGTGACTTCCGGCGGCGGTGGCTCTTGAAACTTGTTCTTCGGCGCGCAGCCGACAACGACGGCGGCCGCCAACAAGACTCCCACCGTGCCGCGAAATTGTCGTTGTCTTTTGAGAAAATCCATCGCCAAATTGCCCTTTTACGCCTCTTGATAATATACTTTATTTACCATATGGTAAATGGTTGGGGCGGGTGGATCAAGTTCGCTGACCGCTTGCGCAATGCTCGGCGGCGAAATTAGGCTCTGCTGGCGATCGACTGCCCGCCCTCCGCGTTAGAGCGAGTTTCTTGGCTGTTTTTCGTCGAATCGGCCATTTGTCGTTCGGTGCGATACGGTAGACATGAATAAGAACCGTAGAGGTTCGCGCAGGGTTGATGGCGGAGCGTCGCCCGCTCAAAGCTCTTAAATCAGTTGACCAACCGTTGCATTTTTGAAAGTTTCCATGGCCGAAGACCGTAGTCGAGACGCCGATGCTACTCGCCAAGCCGTGCTGCGCGCCGCGGAACGGCTCTTTGCGGAACAAGGGTTCGCCGCCACTTCCGTCCGCGACATCTCGGCGGCTTCAGGTGTTTCTCATCCGTTGATCCTGCACCATTTTGGCAGCAAGGACGAGTTGTATTCGGCGGTCAAGCGTCGGTTGGTTGAGGGCTATGCGCATCGCTTCCCGCAAGCCGCTCGCGCGATGAATCGGCCGCTGAACATCCCCGTCGAAATGCGGCGGATCATGGACTACATCGGCGAGAATCCGATGCTGCTGAAATTGTGTGCCAGGACTCGATTGGAAAATGACTTCCAGGTTTGGCCCGGCGAGCCCGACATCTTGAACACGCTCCGCCGTCGGATCGAAGTCTCGCAGCGCCGCAAGCTCATTCGAGACGATCTCGACCCGCGCTATTTGAGCATCATGGTGCTTGGGCTGGTCTATTTCTGGCTGGAAGGCTGCGAACATTTCGCGCAGCGATTCGACCAGCAGGTGAACGCCAAAGATTATCTCCGCCAAGCGATTGCGGTGCTGGAGCAGGGATTGGCCGCCAACGCCGACGATTGTTCGCTCGCCGGCGACCCGTCCGCGAACCAAGTGCCGGTCTGACGCGGCCTCCTTCGTGGCGTGGGCGCCGTGGCCTCATCCCGCGGTCGCATATTCCGCTTTCATTTCGTCCAGCAAACGGAACAGTTCGTCGAATTTATCATCGACGAAGACGTCGCCAATCAGCAGATCCGTGAGCTGCCCCTTGTACTCGGGATATTTCTTGACAAACCGGCCAAAGCTGAGGCCGTCATAAAATGCGCACACCAAGCGGCGAGTGCGGTCCAAGCCGCGGTTGTACGCAGGCGTCCATGTGCCGAGTTGCGATGCGGAAGTATCACCTTTGGACAAACCCTCCGCGATCGCGTCGGCGGCCAACGATGCCGACTTGAGCGCAAGCAACACGCCCGAAGAATACAGCGGATCGAGAAAGCCGTAGGCATCGCCGATTAGCACCCAGCCGTCGCCGGCCGATTTTGTGGAGCGGTACGAATACTCCTTGATCACGCGGAATTCGTCGCACCGCGTGGCACCGGCAAGTCGCGGCTGTAATCCGGGACAGCGCGAAACTTCTTCGAAGTAAATCGCTTCATTGTCTTTGCCATCTCGGCCTTTCAATAAATAGTCGCAATCTCCGACGACGCCGACGCTGACGATGTCGTCGTGCAGCGGAATGTACCAAAACCAGCCCTTTTTATCTTTGACTTGCAGGACTAGTGTGGCTCCTTCATCCTTGCCAGTGTCGCGTTGAGCGCCTTTCCAATAGGTCCAGATCGCCGCTTTCTTCAGTAGCGGATCCCAAGTCCGCAGCTTCAGGCGATCCATCATCATGGAACTCTGCCCACTGGCGTCGACGACTACGTCGGCTCGCACTTCGCGCTGCTGGCCGTCATCGGCTTGAATTCGCACGCCAACCGCGCGCTGTCCCTCGAACAGCACTTCCAGCACTCGCACGCCTTGCTGCACATCGACGCCGTGCTCCCGCGCATTTTCGATCATCATCACGTCGAACTCGCTGCGGCGCACTTGCCAGGTTTGCGACGACTCGTGTGGCTTGTGGTCCCAAAAGTAAAACGGCTCGGACAGTTTGCCTGTTGAGTTGATGAACTGCACGCTGTACTTCTTCACGAAGTGGCTGGCACGCATTTTCTCGATCATTCCCAGTCGCTGGAGCACCCAGAAGGTTTGCGGAATCAGCGACTCGCCAATATGAAAACGCGCACCCCGCTCGCGCTCAAACAGCGTCACTTTGCAGCCCTGCTGGGCCAGCAGGGTTGCCGCGGTTGTCCCAGACGGCCCACCGCCGATCACGACGATCTCGCCGAGCGATTTTGCAGCCATGATTCACCTCTCTCAATAAAAAGAAGCCACAGCGGCGGCGCGCAGCCAACGCGCGACCGCAAAGCGCGCTCCCCGACGTTGTTCGACAACAGCGGCCCGGCAGCCAATGTTTCGATTCGCGCAGCGTGCGGCGGGCAAGAACAATCTAGGGTAAGTCGCCTATGGCTGTCAAGACAAGTGTTGTTCAAACATGGATTCAACGGGGGTTTGCCGCTCGAATGGCGAAATCACTTCCGGACGGCAAATCGAACTGCGGTTCCGACGAGACAATCAAGTCGCAGTTGACCCTGCCGAAAATCGGCCGATAGAAAACGTCGCAGTATTTCATACCGAGTCGATCGACGACCCAAACTCCCCCCAAAAAATCGGCATCGAGCCTCACTTCCACTTCCGGCTGCGGTCGGCTAAAATGATTGATTCCAATTTTTTCCATGAGCCAGAAGAGATTCGCCCATGCCGAAGATCAAGACACACAAAGGCGTTAAGAAGCGTTTCCGCGCCACGGCCAAGGGCAAACTCAAGCACCGTCGCGCCGGCACAAGCCACCTAAACAGCCGCATGGAGCAAAAGCGCATCCGCAACCTTCGCGGCACCGGCGTCCTGCACCAGGCCGACACGAAGCGGCTGCTGGAAGCCCTCGCTGGAAATAGTTACTAGTTGATATGATGTACTGCGAGCATGGATTGATGAACATCAACCCTCATTACTTCGGCTGCTCGCCGTTCAATCCTTATAGTTCATAGTTCAATTCATGCGTACTACTTCAGCCGTCCCTCGTAATCGTGCCAAGAAGCGTCTCTTCAAGCGAGCGAAGGGCTTTGTTGGCGGACGCCGCAAGCTCTTGCGCACTGCAACCGAGACCCTCATCCGCTCGGGTGTTTCAGCCTTTCGAGATCGCCGTCGTCGTCGTCGAGACTTACGCAGCCTCTGGATCATCCGCATCAACGCGGCCGCGCGCGAACGCGGTCTCCGATATGGCGAATTTATGAGCGGACTGATGAAAGCCAAAATCGAACTCGACCGGAAAACTCTTTCGGAAATGGCGATCGCCGATGCTCCCGCGTTCGACGCGGTGGTAGGGCTCGTCAAGACAGCGCTGCAACACTAAATTCTCCCCGTTCGTGGCAATTCCACTTCCGAGCCCGCGTGAAAGCGGGAAAGAGCAATCGCTTCCTGATGGTCGCGGCCTGGGGTTCGTAGGAACGAAGTCGCGTCTCCGCACCGAAGCAACATAATTGGCCAGTTCCGCCATGTCGCTTGATTGCCTGAGCGTAGGAATTCTTGTCGCCGATCATCTCTGTTCGCCGATCGCTCGCATGCCGGGGGCCGGGGAACTGGAAATGTGCGAGAGGCTGTCCCTCTCCATTGGCGGCTGCGCATCGAATGTCGCAATGAATCTAGCCCGCGTAGGCGTCAAAGTCGGCGTCGTGGGCTGCGTGGGCCGCGACCTGTTCGGCAGGTTTGTGATCGAAACGCTTCAAGCGGCCGGCGTCGAAACCAGCGGCGTGCGCGAACTGGATGGCGTCGAAACCAGCGGCACGCTGATTATCAACGTCAAGGGCGAAGACCGGCGGTTTATTCACACGGCCGGTGCCAATGCCGTCATGTCGGCCGCAGATATTCCCATCGAACGGGTCCGACGGGCCAAGGTACTCTATGTCGGCGGATATTTGCTGATGCCTGCGATGGAAAGCTCCCTTGGTTTAGCGGCAGTGTTTCGACAATCGCAGCAGGCCGGAGTAAAGACCGTGCTCGATGTAGTCGTGCCGGCTCCCGGCGACCACTGGCCGAAACTCGAACACGTGCTACCACATACCGACGTCTTTCTGCCAAACGACCACGAATCGGCCATGATTACCGGCCACTCAGAACCACTAGCCCAAGCCGAGAAATTTCGCTCCGCCGGCGCTCGCACGGTGGTCATTACTCAAGGCGAACGCGGCACGTTGCTGGTGAGCGACCGGCAGCGGATTAAAGCGTCCGTCTATCCGACTCGATTCGTCGGCGGCACCGGCTCGGGCGACGCCTTCGACGCCGGCTACATTGCCGGCATGCTCGCGGGTGAAGACGAAATCGGCTGTCTGCACTGGGGCAGCGCCTTGGGAGCGAGCTGTGTCAGGTCGGTCGGAGCCACCGACAGCGTCTTCACCCGCGAAGAAGCCCTCGCTTTCATGGAGCAGCACGACCTGAAAATCGAACGCTGCTAGAACGAGCTTCTCCTAATTCGCGATGGGAGCTGGCAGGAAAATCAGGACTGATGCGCCTTGCCTGCGATGGTGCTCTTGGCTGATCTGGTGTTTCGACACGCAACCACCTCAGTTGGGAAGTAGAATCAGCGATACCAAGAGCGAGACTTGTGCTTCATGCGAGTGAGCGCCAGGCAGGGCATCAATCGTTCGGCGGAAACATTGGCCCGTTCGCCTGGTTCGAGCGCATGGAGGCTGCCATTGTAGATCCGGCTTTTACACCGCCCAATGCTGTAAAAGCTGACATGCACCTGCCTTGTTTTCTTGTTTTTGAGTGTGTCGCTATTTGGCTTCAAATCAAGCCATTGCTGCAGGCGTTCGCACTTTTCCAAATTTGCAGACGCAAGCGAAATGGGCGTCGGTTGACCCGGTGTCACTCGATCAAGAAAAAACCGGGCTCGCGGCGCAGAGGCCACGGCCCGGTTTCGAAAGTCAAACCTCTCTCCGATTGCGACGGTGGAGTCGCTTCGAGAGCGGCGCGGATCGGACCGTGCTAAGCACTGGCTCCGTTTGACCCGGGCCGTCGAATTAATAGTGGGTCCGCCGACGGAAGTACGGAAAGAGGCTTGTACGCTTGGTTGGTGTAATTAACAGAATCTTCCAACAAAAACTATAGCGATTTCTTGCAGCCACATTTACATCGGCAGTTCAGCACAACCACTTCAGGCAAACAATTCCTACCTGCCATGTTCCGCCGATGACTTGTCCAATTCTAACTTCGCCACGCCTGCCGTGCAGGGCTGGCAATCGGGATTTATGAGATTTTCGACAGTGCAAAGGATGTGCCAATCGCTGGTTTCCACTACTGCCTGCAACAATCGTAAATTGGCAATTGGTCTCTTTCGACAGCAATGGTTTACCATGCCGGCGTTGAGAACAGGATGGCGTCGAGCCGATTTCGCGTAGAGATGACCAATCGAAAGAACTTGCTTTCGCGGCGAATTCCAGTACTCTAAATTGTCTGTGTAAAATATTTGCCAAGGACGGCTCTACTTTGGCTGGAGAGGGCACCGCATGGCTTCTCAAGAGCGTCATGGCATTATCACAGGGGCGGCATCGGGAATTGGCCGCGCGCTGGCGGTGCGAATTGCCCGCGAAGGCTGGCGACTGGCGCTGGTGGATATCAACGGTTTAGGGCTGACCGAAACGAAATCGCTCGTCGAAAACGCAGGCGGAGCCGCGGAGTGCTTCGTGCAGGATGTCGGCGATCGCGCAGCTTGGAGGACGCTTCATACCGAATTGGCCCAGCGCTGGCCAAAGCTCGATCTGCTGGTGAACAACGCCGGAATCGCCGCCGCTGGCGAGGCAGAACTATTCACCGACGACGACTGGCAGGCCGTCTTCCAAACCAACTGGTGGGGCGTCGTTTACGGCTGCCACGAGCTGATTCCGTGGCTCAAGCGGAATCCGGCTGGAGGAAACATTCTGAATACCGCGTCGCTGGCGTCGTTTACCGCCGTGCCGACGTGTGCCGCGTATTGCTCGTCGAAGGCGGCAGTGTTGTCGTTTTCGGAGGCTCTCTACGGCGAACTCAAGCCGCACAAGATCGGAGTAACCTGCTTCTGCCCCGGCTTCGTGCCGACGAATTTGCTCAAGGGAGGCCGGTTTCAAAACGAACAACTCCGCCGCGACGGCGAATACTGGATGACCTGGACAAATCTCACTTCAGAGTATGTTGCGGAAGCGGCCTGGCGCGGAGTGCGCAAGCGCAAGCTGTATGTCATCAGCGGCCCGCGAGCGCGGATTTGCGTTCGAGCGAAGCGATACTTTCCGCGGTTCTTCCACTGGATGCTGGCCTTTTTCTATGGCCGGCATGTGGCGGCAGCCCAAGAGGCAGCGGCGGCAGTGCCGGTCGAGCCGATGCCATCGCCCGCCGTGCCCGAAGCCTGAGTCGCACCGCGGTCATTCAATCCTATGGGGGGGGGTGATTCAACGGTTGAATTAGCTGCGCTTCACTCTTATCGAGCGCGCGACGATGGAGCCAAACGTCGCGAAGTTTTCCGCTGAAGGAATCGGCTTGGCCAAAGCCAATTCGTAGCGGCCGGCATTCGAATCGTCGTCATTGGCGAAGTCGAATTCGGCCAATTCAGCTACATGCGTTTCGTCGATGTCGAGCTTGAGCGATTATGCTGCATCCTGTTGTCTTGGTTGCGACCTCGCGGCCGCAGTGCCAATCGTGCCGCCGTGGCGAGATTGGTGAGAACCGGCCGTTAGCCGGCATTGCCGGCCCGCTCCAGTCCACGCAACACACAATCGCGCACCGCCGCCAGATCGGCTTTCAAAGCGACTTCGACATTGGGCCGCCATTCGCGGATCGCCGGTTTGCGGCGATCGAACACCACCATGCCGGTTGTCAATTCTCCTTCGGTCTCCACATCGGCGCCGAGCATTTCCATTTCAAAAAGTTCCGGATTTGTGACGGCGACGATCGCGACCACGTCGTTCAAGTTGATATGCTCTTGCCCCAGCGCTTGCCGCTGAGCGCGAAAGCTGAAGGGAAGAATCTGTCGCAACAGCAACCCGGCGCGCGTGGACTCGCTCGGTAATTGTTCGAGCAGTTCAAAAGTGAAATTGAGTTCACCACTGACATCGAGCGGCACCAGTGTCTTGGTGACCGGCGATTTGATTACTTTGCGAGAGGAGAGCGGATCGCAATAGGTGTTGAAATCGGCCACGGGGCTGGTTCGCCCTGGTACGCCGACGCTGCCTCCAGAAATGACCAACCGGCCGACGAGCGATACCCATTCATTGTCGCGCTGCATCGCGCGGGCGATATTCGTCAGCGGTCCCAAGCAAACGACGGTGATATCTTCCGGTGCAGCGCGAATTTCATCGCAGAGCACTTTTTCCGCCGGGTGCATCTTCGCCAACTCGGCAATGGGAAAATCGACGTTCCCCAGTCCGTTGGCGCCGTGCAACAGCCGGCCATCGACAGGTAGGGGATTATCTTCCGGGGCCGCGCCAATTCGGGGCCAGCGTGGCGGGTCGAGCAGTTCGACGATCGTTTGAACGTTCCGCGTGGCTTGGGCAGGAAACACGTTGCCGCCGGTGGCGGTGATGGCGACCACATCCAGCCGGGGATCGAACAGCGCCAGTACTATGGCCACTGCGTCGTCGATGCCGGGATCGACGTCTAAAATTACTTTCTTCGCCATGGCGGATCACATCCCTGAGCGTAACGGGCGAAATATTGGCCGAAGTTCGCCATTGTAGGGCGCGGCAGGACGCCTCACAAGCATCAATCCATTGCTTCGGCTTCACTGCTTCACTCAATAGCGGGTACTGCACATTTCCGAGTCTCACCCTTCAAAAAGTGGATCGGACGCACCCACACCCTGACTGGCGCGGCTCCGAGTTGAACGCAACTCGGCCAACAATCGCACGGGAGACGCAGCCCATTGGCGGCTAGGCTGATTGCCCAGGTTTCGCCGCCATGAAAACGGAGTGTTGACAATCGCCCTCAATCAAGCGTCGATAGAGCGTTCGGTGCCCCTCTGCCATTTGTGCGGCGGTATAGTGAGAGCGAATCGCATCGTGTCCGCGGCGGCCCAATGCGGCTGCTGCCGTGGAGTTCAAGATCAACTCGCGCACTTTGCTGGCAAGATCGTGAGGATTCCCCGGTTCGCACAACAGGCCGGCTCCGGTCAGTTCGATCAGTTCTGGAAAAGCTCCGTGTGCAGGTAGGACGACCGGCACGCCATTGGCAAGCGCTTCCAGCGCGGAAAGGCCCTTGCTTTCCTGGTAGATGGTCGGAATGCTCATGACATCGAGCGATTGTAGAAACGCGATCTTTCCGTGACGATCTAGCTCGCCGACGTATTCAAACCGGTCTTGCAAGCTCAGTACTTGCACCCGGTCGATGATCGTTTGAAAGTATGCCTCATCCGCGGCCGATCGATATCCGGCGAATTTTAATTTCAACGGCGGCAGCGACGGATCGGCACACAACTGCGAGAAAGCTTCCAGCAGCAAATGAGGGCCTTTTTCCGGTGCGATGCGGCCGAAGTAGCCAATCGTGAAATGCTTGTCGATGCTGCGCAGCGGTTTCATGCTGTGACCGTCGAGATGCAAGCCGTGGCGAATGACTTCAATGTGCCCGGGGTCGATACCGAGATAATCGGCCATAAAGTTGCCGAAGTAGCGGTTGTAGGCCACGAACACGTCGGCTTCCTGTGCATGTTTTCGCAACAGCTCCCGCGACCGGGTGTAGTGAGGATCTTCGAGTTGCTCGAGAAACAGATCTTCGCCGGCCAAGCCGCAAGCAATCGGAACGCCGAGGCGTTTTTTCAGCGATGGCGCAATGCCCAGCAACAGTGCGTTGGAAAGGTGGATGATGTCGGGTCGCGCCTCCGATTCCAGCCAGCGAATGAGCTTTTCGATTTCCTTCCGCTGCCGTCCGCGCTCGCCCTCCAACGTCGAAACGGTTAGCGGTCCGAGCTTGGCGGCTGCCATCCCTGCGCTGCGCTGTGAAAGCCAGCGGAGCAGCCGCGGCGAGTCGAGCAGTCGATCGACAAACCACGGTGTGTGTCGAAAAAGCGACAAATGCTGCTGCAGGTAGACATTCACGCCGCCGAAAAAAATTCGGTTCAGGCTGACATCTTCCTCATCCGTCCGCAGCGGCGTATACGTTGGGGTCAGCAACACATGCTCGCCAAGTTGTGAGAGTGCTTTGGCGAGCGTATTGTCGTGCAGACACGAGCCGCAGTAACGCGAAGCCGCGCCGGCGGTGAGATAGACGATTCGCAAGGGTCGATCAGAATTTACCGCAGCATCCGACATCGGCATTGGCGAACAAACGGAATTGTTGGCGCACCGTGGATCGAGGTGAGTCGTCGATTGGCAAGCGTATGACGCCGAATCATCCCGGTCTAAGGCGCAAGCGCCTCTGCCTGGACTGGCCCCATTGCCGCGGCCCAAATCACCGAATCTTCGGTTCCTTCATAGTCGTGCAGATTGATCGAGGGCGCGCCAACGATCGTCCCCATCACCACTGCGATTTCGCCAGGCTTGATTCTTGGGTCTTGAGCGGTGACAACCATTACTTCCGCATCCGTCGGCAGGTCGTGGCCGAGCATCAACAGCTTCGTGCGGAACAACTTGCCAACGGGCGTCGTCTCTCGAACGCGGCCAGCAAGGGCAATGCCCGAACTCTTGCGGAAACTCGACTTGATCCAAATCCCGGCGAGCTTACCGATCTGATTCAGCCTCGGCATATCGCTGGCAAAACCTTGCAACATCGCCAGTGCCGCCGCCCGCGCTGCTCTCACATTGTCTGCGCTATCTACGACGAGTGTGATCTCCTCTCCCAGATCGGCGAAACTTCGATACATGTCAATCTTCCGTTTTGTGCGCTCCGCTTCGGGCAGATCGGTGGCCGCGGAGACAAACGACTTCGCATTGTCACTCGCAGCCTTCATCGCCTGATTCACCTGTTCCAGCGAATACTTGGTTTCGCTCTTAGGGCCTACGGCCGCTTCCTCCTGGGACGGAATCGACGCCGAGTCGGGTGGAATGCTTGGCGTCGGCATGGGGGCGATGTGCGAAGAATCGCCCTCTGGTGGCGGCGGTGTCGGGGACGAGGCGGGTAAGTCGGACGGTGGCTGTGGAGACTCGGCAGACGGCGGCGTAGGAGTTTCCGAACTGGAGGGTACTGGGTTTACCGCAGGCGGAGGCATCGGACTTGATGTGTCGGGTGCAGTCGGCTGAGGCTTCGGCGTTGCATCATCCGGTGATCCAAGCGGCGGTATCGAATCGGCCGCGGGCGGATCGCTTGCCGGTAGTTCAGTCGGCGTCGGTTCTGGCGTCGGCATCGGCGCATCGTCGGTCGGCAGCGACGGATTCGCTTCAATATTTGGCGGCGTGTCGATGAGCGCATCCGCCGTCGGCTCTGTCGGCATCGGCGCCGCCGGATCGGTAGGCATCGGTTCCCTCGGCCTTGGCGCTTCACCCATCGTCGAATCGCTGGCCTGCTGCGGATTCGGCTCAGGATTCGACTCGCCTTCGCCTCCGGCGGCTCCGCCCCAAGGATCACTGGACGATTTTTGAGGAACCGGCGATGAGGCAGAATGATTCCGCGACACGCTGCGATACTCGGATTGTAAAGCCGACGGCACGATCACTTCGGGCAGAATTTCGGCAAGCTTAAACGGATCCTTCTTGAAGCCCCACATCAACACCGCATAGCCGAGCGTCAGCCCCAGACCTCCCCCGACGAGTATCTTGGCCACCTCCAACACCGAATTACGGCCGGATTTCTTTTTTCGACGTCCGATGGAAGCCTTGACGCCGAAGGGTGACTCGACCAACGGCGGCGATTCTTGCCACTCACTGGTGTCTTGCTCAGGCTCTAATTCGAGGACGCCGGAATCTTCTTCGTCCTCGGGCGCTTCGCGGAATCCGTGTGTTGCGTGATAGTCGTTCAGACTGCCGCTCGACGCAAGCGACCCGGCATCCATCGCTGGCAGCGTATCTTCGTCTTCGCCCAGTTCCATCATTTCAACGGCACCCGCCGGCGTAGGCGCGCCGGACGCTGCTAGCGAAACAGCGGCAAATGCGGCCGAAGAAATCGGCGGCGCTTCGGTTGGCGCGGCCAGCGACGTTTCCGTCTCTGGCGATTCCTCCATCATCGATGCGAATTCCGCCCCTGCAGGTGCGTCGACGACTTCCAGCATCGGTGGTAGTTTTTCAAGCACCGTTTGGAGTGGAAACTTTGCCAGACACAATGGGCAACGGACCCATGCGTCCGGATCGATCCTCGTGGGCAACGACACGCCCTTGCGACACTTCGGACAACTGGCGGTGCTGAACATGAATTTCTGCTCCGGAAAATGGCCCAATTTATTTTAGCATCGCCGCGGCCTGGATTCATTGCCCCCGCCCGCTAGGGCAGTGCCGAACTCGTTTCCCAAAGCTGCACGCCACAAACGCCCGTCGCGCAGGCATGGATGCAGAGGAAAATGGCGGAAAAATCAATCCACGTGCTCCCTCGATTGCGTTTTGGCTTGCTCTATCATCTAGCTTGAACCAGCGAAAAGGTCTGGCGGCCTACCCTGGATTTTCGTCGATTTTTGCGCTAGATTGTAGTGTTTAGCGACCGTCCGCTGGGCCAGGCCTGCCGCGACGATCTGATCCGAGAGGCGGCCCGCGGGGCTTGCGTCATTTCCACCAGCGAATAACTTTCTATGCCAACTGTTACGTTTGTCAATGAGAAAAAGGAAATCCAAGTTCCCGACGGCGCCAATCTCCGAAAGGAAGCCCTCAAGGCTGGCGTCAGCTTGTATTACGGATTAAACGGTTTCGGCGCTTCGATCAATCAAGTGGTTAACTGCCACGGCTTGGGACTGTGTGGAAGCTGCCGCGTGAATATCGTCAAAGGAATCGAACATGCCAGTCCGATGGGCATGATGGAGAAACTAAAATTCAAGGTTCCCGTTCCCGATCCGCTCCCTGCTCTGTCGTACATTAGCCACAAAGCCACCATGCGGCTGGCCTGCTACGTCGAAGTCCACGGCGATATGACGGTCGAAACCAACCCGCAAATCGATTTGTTCGGCGAGAATTTCTTTAGCTAGGGCTGTCAGCGGTCAGAAGTCCGTGGTCCGTTGTTGGTTGCAATCTCGGCGCTTACCACTGACCACTGCCCCCTGACAAAATGAAGCAAATCGTCGCCATCGTGAAGCCGTATCTCGCGGAGAAAGTGCTCGAGAGCTTGCGCCTCGCGCCGCTCGAGGCGATCAGCGTCCGCGAGGTCAAAGGCTACGGCCGGCAAAAGAGCTATCTCGACCAATACGGCGACAGTGAGTATTCGTTGGCGTTTTTGCCGAAAGTCGAAATCAATCTCTGGGTTGATGAAGCGCGGTCGGAAGAAATCGTTCGCAAAGTTATCGAAGTCGCTCGCACTGGCCGCATGGGTGACGGCAAGATCTTCGTCCTACCGGCGATGCAGGAGACGGCGATTGAATTCTAGCGGGGAGGGACTAAGGACTAGGAAAGGAAATCGCTCACGCACACCATCGAGAGCTAGCCTCGAACCTCGAGCGCCTCTTTTTCAAAAATCCGCTCAAACCGCTTGCGATTCTCTCGCGTCAGCTTCTCGCAGTCGAGCAGCATGTTCTCGCGGTCAGGATAGCTCAGCAGTCGAGCCAGCTTCGCTTGCTCATCAGTGTCTTCGGGCAGTTCATGGCGCGCTGCCGTGTTCATCAGCCGCAGACGGCTGACGATCGCCAGCAGCACTCGGTAGCTGGTTTGGAAGAATTCGCCATCATCGCGCGAAAGTACTCCGATTTGTGTCAGCGCGGCCAGGGCTTCGAGCGTACTTGGCAATCGAACGTCCGGATGCATTCCGCCATGCTTGAGTTGCAGCATCTGCGCGATGAATTCGACATCGACGAGCCCGCCGGGGCCGCGCTTCAGGTTGTTCGATTTGGCTCCGTCTTCCATCCGGCCGCGCATCCGGCGGATTTCCGTGGCGAACTCCGCTTGCCACGTACGACGATAGGCCGAGTCGATCACCGCCTGCATCGCGCTGGCCGCCGCCTTCGAACTGCCATAAACGACGCGAGCCTTGCATAGCGCTTGCCGCTCCCACAACTGGCCGTGCCCTTCTTCAAAATAGCGGCGAAACTCGGCGAGAGATGTGGCCAGCGCGCCGCTTTTTCCGGTCGGACGCAAACGTGGGTCAATTTCATAGAGCCGACCGTGCGGGCCAAGTTGATTGGCGATCTTGATGATCCGTTGCCCCAGTTCGCTATAGAAATGTTGATTTGTGCTCGTCTCGCCGCTGCGCCGCGTGCGACGAGTATGAAACGTGCCGCCGTCGGCTTCGTACAAGTAGACCATGTCGAGGTCACTGTGATAATTGATCTCGCGGCCGCCAAATTTTCCCATCGCCAGGATGACGAACTCCGACGGTTTCCCGGCGTCGTCTGCCTCGGCAATCGTCGGTTCACCCATCCGCGCAACAAGCTTTTCGTACTCGCGCTGCGCAATCTGTCGCAAGCAGACTTCCGCAATGTCGGCCAGCGCCCCACACGTGGAAAGAATGTCCTCTTTGCCGAGAATATCGCGCACGCCGACTCGCAGCACTTGGGCATTCTTGAAGCTGTGCAAAATCGGCTCGATGTCTTCCGCCCCGTGCGCAAGTTCCTGCAGATTCGCTTCCAGACCGTCGCGCGAGGGCAGCTTGTCGAGCACCAGGCTGTCCATCAACTCGTCGATCATGCCGGGATTGCTGATTAAAATTCCCGATAAGTAGGGACTCGAAGCGCACAACTCCACATACAAGTGCAGCGACGGCGGATTAAAACTAAATAATTCCCACAGCACTCCTTTGCCGCCGAGTGAATCGCTCACCTTGCTCAAACTGACGAGCGTTTGATCGGGATCGGCCGTGGTGGCAATCGCGGGCAGCAGCCGCGGCGCGATCGACGCCAAAAAATGCCGGCAGCGCCGGGTGGAAAGAAATCGAATCCGCTCTTCGGATAGCGTCATCAAATTTTGATACGCTTCGGCCGGATCGTGGAAATGATAGCGGCCGATCACTGCTTCAATATGATCGGGCTGCGGATCGGGATCGAGCACTAGATCGACTTCCGGCTCAGTCGCATCTTCTTCGCCAAATGCGTCGTGCAGCAAATGGTCGAGCATCTTTCGATTCAACTCGGTTTTCTGTTTGTAATCGGCCGCAAACGCATCGAGCGCCGACCGCTGCGGCGTGTCGGCGTAGCCCATGCGAATCGCCAGCCGCCGCATTTCCGCGTCCGCCTGCGGCATCGTGTGCGTCTGCAAGTCGAACATGATTTGCAGGCGGTGCTCGATCTTTCGCAAAAATTCATAGTTTTCCTCCAGCAGCGAACGTTCTTGCCGCGTCAGGCAGC
This sequence comes from Pirellulales bacterium, assembly GCA_020851115.1. GTDB lineage: Bacteria > Planctomycetota > Planctomycetia > Pirellulales > JADZDJ01 > JADZDJ01. The sequence goes on along the minus strand of JADZDJ010000056.1, from coordinate 3,890 downwards.
CGCCGTTTTCGAGCATGGCGATCGCTTCAAGCGTGTTCCGCGTGCGCACCGCGGGCAAGTCGCCGCCGTTGAGGAGCTGCAAGAACTGAATCGTGAATTCGATGTCGCGAATGCCGCCGTGGCCAGTTTTGACGTTCCGCAGATCGACTCCTTCGCTTTTCACGCGCTGCTCGATCCGCCGCTTCAGGGCTTTAATGCCAGCAATGTCGGCCCGGCTGAGATAGCGGCGGAAAATCCACGGTTCGAGTTGGCTCAAGAAATCATCGCCAAAATCGAGGTCTCCTGCCGCCGGTCGCGCTTTCACAAACGCTTGTCGCTCCCAGGTGCGAGCGTAGGTGTCGTAGTATCGCAACGCCCCTTCCATACTTGGCGCCATCGGGCCATGCTGCCCTTCGGGGCGCAAACGTAAATCGACGCGATAGGCTACGCCAAGGTCGGTCGGCTCGGTCAGCAGCTTGGTGATGTCTTTTGCCAGGCGATCGAAAAACTCGGAATTCGTTTGCGGCCGCTGGCCATCGGTGCTGCCGTCGGCTTCGTACAAATAGATGAGATCGATATCGCTGGAATAATTCAGCTCGCCGCCGCCAAGTTTGCCCATCCCCAGTACCACGAACCGCGATCGTTGGCCATCGGCCCTCCGCGGCACGCCCCGTTTTTGCTCCAGAGTGCCGCGGGCAAATCGAATCGCGGCTTCGAGAATCGCGTCGGCAACGTTGGAAATCTGCCGCGTGACGATTTCGAGCCGCTGGCCTCGAATCAAGTCGCCGTAAGCGATTCGCAGCGTCTCCCGCCGTTTGAATCGCCGCAGAGCGGTCATGACAGTTCGCGCGTCGCTCAAAACCGCGACTTCGGCGCACAATTCATCGATGAGAACTTCTCGCGCGACGGGCTGCCCTTCGGTGAGTCGTAACAAATCGTACGCCTCGGAATCGGTCACCAGCAAATCGCTCAGGTATTGGCTGGTCGAAAAAATCTGTAACAGTGTTGGCATTGCTTCCTGGTCGCGCTCCAGCAGCGCCGCCATCGACAGCGGATTTCGCGCGGCGGCGGCGAAGCGGTCGAAATTGTTGAGCGCCATGTCGGCGTCGCTCACCCGCGGCAGATACTCGGCAAGCTGGTCGCAAATACTGGCGAGCAAATCGAGTGTCACTCCCGACACCGCCAACCGCACAATCGCCGCATGCGCTCGATCGGCATCGTCCAGCCCCCAACCGCGCAGCCATTTCACGGCGTCTTGAGGATGATCGAGATAGTAGCGGAGTTGAGAAATGTCCATGAAAAATGCGTGGAATCGAACTTGTGAAAAGCGAATCTCTTCGCAGAACGAACAGCGTAAAACTCCTGTTCAATTCAAAAGAGTATACTCTACCGAAGGTTTTGCCCAGGTTTGCCGAATCAAAGTTGCCATCTGTTGGGCAGCCTTGAAGGACGATCATCATTGAGAATTTTGCCCGTTCATAACAGACTTTTTCAGTGCCGCGCTCCTTTCAAACCGTTCATGATAAAATTGGTCGGCGGCCAGCGTATTTTAGTCGATCATCCCCAGGCATTGATCTTCCGGGGCGAGAATTCAAATATTGTCGCCGCGAATGGTACGCACTCGCTTTTTGATCACGAAGGTGTCAGTCGGCTCAACGGCGATTCTCTGCCGCAATGTTCCAATGGATTGAACAACCGTGCGGCCAGCCTGCTTGAACCAGTCATTTCCGCAGCCGCCAAGCCGTCTTCTCAATGAGTACGCTTTGCGATCGTCGCGGCCGATGGGCGGAATTCAAGACGGAAAATCTTCACACGCGCACTTCCGCTGGTTGCCGCAACGATTCTGCATAGCGGGAACGGATCGGCTCAATCCATTCCGCGATGAACTCGTCGACCTGCTGGGGCGCGCGGCCGACAAAGTTGCCCGCGTCGAGCGCCGCGGCCACATCGACGTTGGCGAAGGCGGCGTCCGCTTTCAGCCGCTCCAAGAGATCATTGGCTCCCCCTCGCTCCTTCACCACGCGCGCCGCCGCCTGGCTGTGTTGGCGTATCCGCTCGTGCAGCTCTTGCCGGTCGCCTCCCGCTGCAACGCCGGCCATGAGCATGTTCTCCGTCGCCATAAACGGCAGTTCTTCAGCCAGATGCTTCGCGATCACTTGCGGATAGACGACTAGGCCGCTGGTCACATTTTGATACAGAATCAACACGGCGTCGATCGCCAAAAACGCCTGCGGAATGACCAAGCGACGGTTTGCGCTGTCGTCGAGCGTCCGCTCCAGCCACTGCGTGCTGGCCGTCGCGGCGGCGCTCGTTTCGAGGCTCATCACGTACCGCGACAAGCCGCAAATTCGCTCGCTGCGCATCGGATTGCGTTTGTAAGCCATGGCGGAGGAACCGATTTGATCCTGTTCGAACGGCTCTTCCAGTTCTTTACGCGATGCGAGAATGCGCAAATCGGTGGCGGCTTTGTGGGCGCTGTGCGCGATGCCCGACAATGCGGCCAACACTTGAGCGTCGATTTTGCGAGAATAGGTTTGCCCCGTGACGGGATATACCTCGTCAAATCCCATTTTCCCCGCGACCAGCCTTTCCAACTGTTTCACTTTGACGTGATTGCCGCCGAACAACTCCAAGAAGCTCGCCTGCGTGCCCGTGGTCCCCTTGACACCACGAGCTTTCAATTCGGCCAGTCGATGCTCGATTTCCGCCAAGTCCAGTAGCAAGTCGTAAGCCCACAAGCAGGCTCGCTTGCCGACGGTCGTCGGTTGTGCCGGCTGCAAGTGAGTGAAACCCAAGCAGGCCAGGTCACGATACTCCGCCGCAAACTTTCCCAGCCGATCGACCACTGCCGCCAGCCGAGCGGCAATCATCCGCAGCCCTTCGCGCATCAAAATCAAGTCGGTGTTGTCCGTCACAAAGCAGCTTGTGGCTCCAAGATGAATGATGCCGCGCGCCGACGGGCACTGATCGCCGTAGGCATGAACGTGCGCCATCACATCATGTCGCAACCGCCGCTCGTGGGCCTCGGCCGCCGCAAAGTCAATCGTTTCGACTTGCCGTCGCAGTTCGGCAATCTGCTCACTCGAAATCGGCAGGCCCAGTTCCGCCTCGGCTTCGGCCAACCAGATCCAAAGCTGCCGCCAAGTGCGAAACTTCATTTGATCGCCCCACAAGCGGCTCATTCCGGCAGATGCGTAACGGCGAATCAGCGGGTTTTCGTAGTATTCGTACATTCAGAGAAAGCAAAACCAAATAGGAAAAACTGGATCTGGAGCGCGGTGATCCGAGCGCACAACGTCAATCGATCATGCCCGCGCCACCTGCAATGCCAGTAAAACGAGAGCGTAAACTAAAATCAGGTCAGGCAATAGCACAATAAGTTTTGGCCAACGTGTTCGGAGATCGATCCGAGCCGCCAACGGATCCACCGATAACCTCACCAATATCCCAGCAATAAAACCGATCCACCTGCTCCACTGCGAGAACGGCCCGAAACCTTTTCCGAGATCGGTAGCAACGCCACAGTCGATGCGCCCCTAAAATACACCATCCGTGCCACGCAGAACCATCCACATCGCTCGCGGTCGCCTGCTGTCCATCCATGGCATTGTAGCAACAACGGCAAGCCTCGACGTCTCCGTTGCGTTTTGTGCAGTTGCAACTCGAACATGGGGCCGTTAATTTGGACTGGTCCAACCGATATCAAGGATTATCACCAAAATGAAGATGCCAATACTTCCCAAGTGCTTGAATCTGCTGGCTATTTCGCTCGCGTCGCTCAGTACACAAGTAGCCTTATCCGAGCAGCCCTGGGCCGAGGTCCCCGGCGGCGACGGTTCCGGCCGCGGCGCGAAAATTGTGCTGGTCAGCGGCGATGAAGAATATCGCTCGGAAGACATGTTACCGCAGTT
>JADZDJ010000055.1 GCA_020851115.1 Pirellulales bacterium | reverse complement strand
AGGCGCTGCGAGCCGAGCAGCGCCAGAATCGTCTTGCGATATCGTATTTCAGATTCCGTTCGGCTCGCGGAACCTACTGTTCTCCTCCTCGTCTTTCGACTGTTCGACGCCCTTCAATTGATCGGAACGCGGTACGTGATGCGCGCCGTCTATCCATTTGCGCTCTCGCTAACGCTAGTTTTGCTGGCCACGATGTGGTTGCGCCCCGGGCTAGCGCAAGAGTTGATCGAAATGGCCAACCGAGTTCGCGCCCAGTCGCCAGATCGGTCACGTTCTTCTCCGTTGGCGAACACTGGCACAGCACCTCCGAATGACCCGCTTTCGCAAATTCCTTACGACAGCATCTCCCGCCCACCGATGCAGCCTGTTCCGGTGGCCCGCCCTATTGCATGGCCGGGTTCATCGCCGCCGCCGGGGATGACTGCGCAGCCTCAAGCGACGGCGCCTGCAAATGCTTCAAGCCAATTGGGCGTGACCACCTGGGAGCCACCGACGGAGCGACATGCTCCTGCTGCGACTAACCGGCCGCAATATGTTGCCCAAGTGCCTCCGTCAAGCGCACTGCCCATTCCGCAATCGCCTATCACCCAGCCGGCATCGGCGGGGATCGGCGTGGCAACTGCGCCGATGATCGCCAACTCGGCGCCTGTCCAATCACTCGCGAACGTTAATTCTTCCGCTGCATCGCCGCCACTTGGTACGGTGCCCGCCGCTCCCAACTTCGAGACCAAGAACCTTCAAGTCTGGCCTGGTCCACCGAAGGATATTCCCGATGCGCAGATTGCCGCCAAGATCGGTAGCGAGGTCATCTTGGTCGGCGACATGAAGGCCGTCATCAGCAATACGATTCACAACAACAAGCTAACAATAGCTCCCGAGCAACGCGAAGCAGCGTTTCGCCAGGCCTATCGGCCGATCCTCAAACAATTGATCGAAACCAAGCTCATCTACAACGACGCCTTGCATACGATTCCCAAAGAGGCGCTGCCGAAAATTGAAGCGGACATCAACTCCGGATTTGACAAAGCCATTGTCCCCAACTTGCTCGAAAGTTATGGGGCGGTCAACCCTCAAGATCTCGATCGTAAGATGCGTGATAGCGGCAGCTCACTCGATTTCATGCGACGATACTTCTTTGAAACCACGATGGCCAACCAGTGGAAGCTGAGCAAAATCAAAACCAAAGAAGAAGTGCCTCACTCGGAAGTACTCGGTTACTACAAATCGCATCTGTCGGAATATGAGTTTCCGGCCAAAGCCCGCTGGGAAGAGTTGATGGTGTGGTTTGACAGATTTCCCGACAAATCGGCGGCCTATGCTGCTATCTGTCATCTGGGAATTGCCGTGCAGCAGGGCCAGCCATTTGCTGAAGTGGCTCGGGCCAACTCGCAAGGCTTGACGGCGTCCGACGGCGGTCAATGGGATTGGACTGCCAAGGGCGCACTGGCCACCAAGCCGATCGACCAGGCCATTTTTGGCTTGCCCGTCGGCCGACTCAGCCAAGTCATCGAAACCGACCGAGGCTTTCACATCGTCCGTGTGGTCGAACGCACCGAGGCCGGTCGGCGTCAATTTATCGATATTCAGAACGACATCAAAAAACAAATCAAAGAACAACGAGATCAGAAGCAAAAAGACGACTATATGAACGATCTCCGCGCCCGCACCAAAGTCTGGACGATGTTCGACCACGAGCCTGGCGGGCTTGACGGTCCGAAGCAAGAGAAGCGGTCGATCTTTGAATAACAGCCGCTCCCAAAAGCGCAAGGAGAAGGCGACTCTCTTCGGCGATCGTTCGTATGGCAGAGTTACGATTCCCCTCCGCTAACATTGCGGATGCTCGCTACGAAACCGTCAAAATATTTTTCAGCACGCTGGCCGGTTCTACGCCGGTCAGTTTGGCATCTAGCCCTTGGAACTTGACCGTAAACCGTGCATCGTCAATTCCCAGCAAATGCAGCATGGTCGCATGGACGTCATGCACGTTGACGACCTTTTCCACTGCCGAGTAGCCCAGCTCGTCGGTTGCACCATAGCTCAAACCGCCGCGGATGGGTCCGCCGGCCAGCCAGATCGAAAAACCTTTGTTGTGGTGATCGCGGCCGTCTCCTTGCGACATTGGCGTGCGGCCAAATTCGCCGGCCCAGACGATCAGCGTGTCGTCGAACATGCCGCGTTGCTTAAGATCTTTGATTAAGGCGGCACAGGGGCGGTCAATTTCTTTGGCTTTGAGGGTGATACCCTCTTTCACCGCGCCGTGGTGGTCCCAGTCTTTGTGGTAGAGCTGAATAAACCGCACGCCGCGCTCCGCCAGACGGCGGCCCAACAGGCAATTCGAGCCGAACGAGCCATCGCCGGGTTGGCATCCATAGAGCTCAAGAGTCGCGGCAGACTCCTGTTTCGTGTTCATCAAGTCCGGCACGCTGGCTTGCATTTTGAAAGCCATTTCATACTGAGCGATCCGCGTCGCCACTTCGGGATCGGTGGCAATCGAATCGTAGGATTGGTTGATGCGATTGACGGCCTCGATCAAATCGTGTTGCTGCTCGCGTGATACTCCAGGCGGATTGCCAAGATAGAGGACCGGATCGCCTTTGCCCCGCAGATGCACGCCTTGGAAGCGGCTTGGTAAAAATCCACACGACCATTGCCGTGCTGCGATCGGTTGATTTTGGCCCCCCTGCCCAAGCGAGGTCAGCACCACAAACGCCGGCAAATCCTCCGTCTCCGCGCCCAATCCATAGGTGACCCAGGAACCCATCGACGGCCGCCCAGCGATTTGCGAACCCGTGTTCATAAACATGTGAGCGGGGTCGTGATTGATCGCTTCGCTCGTCATTGATCGAATCATGCAAACATCGTCGACCACCGTGCCGAATTGCGGAAAGAGCTCGCAGATTTCCATGCCGCAATCGCCGAACTTTTTGAATTTCAACTGCGGGCCGAAACAGGTCAGTTTTGCTCCTTGCAATTGAGCAATTTGCTGGCCTTTGGTGAAGCTTTCCGGCATCGGCTTGCCATCTTGGCGAGCAAGTTCGGGTTTGTAATCGAACGTTTCCAAATGTGATGGGCCACCTGCCATTGTCAACCAGATGACGCGACTGATCTTGGCCGGATGGTGCAGCGGACGGACGCTGCCGGGCCACCGATCGCCGGAGGTGGCTGTCGCAGCCGCCGTTTTCTCAAGCAGCGACCCGAGCGCAATTGCGCCAACCCCCATGCGACCAGCACGAAGGAAAGCGCGGCGATGGAGAGGAGCGACACTGAGCTGATCGAGATGGAGCATTGGAGTAATGGGGCAAGGCGGTAACGACACGTGATTCCGTCGTGCGAGCGAGAGAGTATCTCGAGCGATTGGCGATTGGCAATTCTCCTTGGCTATCGCTTTGAGTTCGTGCCGATTAGTTTCGCGTAATCGACTCATGCAAATTGAGCAAGATTCTCGCCACACTCGTCCAATCAGCCAACTCAACCGGGTCGAGCTTTTCCGGAATCGACGATTGGCCGACCTTCAGCAATTCCATGGCCTGATCGGGAGCGGCCGCACGCTGGGCTCGACGCTTTTCGAGGATCACGCTCACCGTTTTCGCTTCGACTTCTCGCGGCAGTCGGCCCAGTGCTTGCCGCCAGGCCCAACGAATTCGCCCTTCGACATCATTGCCGCCCTCTTGCAAAATGCGGCCGGCAAACGCCCGCGCTGCTTCCACGTAGGTTGGATCGTTGAGCAGCACCAGTGCTTGCTGCGGAATGTTCGAGCGGCTGCGGTCGGCAGCGCATTCCTCGCGGGTCGGCGCGTCGAATGCCAACATGCTCGGATGCACATAAGATCGCTGCCACCAAGTATACAGCCCGCGTCGATATTGATCTGGCCCTATCGTTACGTCGTAGCTGCGCACCGGGAAGTTCAGGTTTTCCCAATAGCCATCCGGCTGATACGGTTTGACGCTCGGGCCGCCAATGGTCGGCACGAGCAAGCCGGAGATTGTCAAGGTGTTGTCGCGAATCAGTTCCGCATCAAGGCGAAACCGGCTCTGTCTTGCCAGCAGACGATTATCGGGGTCGCGCGCTTGCAATTCGGCGGTGGCGGACGAAGCTTGTCGATACGTTTGACTGGTTACGATTTTTCGGACGAGATGCTTTACGTCCCAGCCACTATCGACAAATTCACAGGCCAGCCAATCGAGCAGCTCGGGATGCACCGGCCACTCCCCCTGCGAGCCGATGTCATCCAGTGTTTTGGAAATGCCGATGCCGAAGAATTGCTTCCAAAGGCGATTGACGAAGACTCGGGCCGTCAGTGGATTGTCGCGCGATACGACCCAGTGCGCCAAATCCAGCCGTGTCAGCCAACGCTGGCCCTCAACTTGCGGCTGGGGCAGAAACTGCGGTACCGCCGGCGAGACCGTTGGGCCACTTTCGTCCATCCAGTTGCCGCGTGGCAAAATCCGAACGATGCGCGGCGTGGCGAGCGATTTTGACACCAGGCAGTGTGGCAAGCCGGCCTCAAAATCTGCGGCTACTTTTTCGGCGGCAACGGTCTTGGCCTGCAATGCGACTAGCTCGGGTGACCGCGACTGAAAATATAATGTTATTTTTGATTGCTCTTCCCGCTTCCGCTTTCCCGGTTCAATGCGAATTAGTTGAAGAATTTCTGGCGGTGGAATACTGGCTTGCAGCGAGTGGATGGGCTTATCGCTATCGGTCGCTGAGAGGCGGAATCGCCTAAGCAGTCGCGTTTCGCCATCGTTTTGTTGCATGTGAATGATCAATGCCGTCTCGCCATCGCCTGCCAGAGGCTGTTGCAATTCGAAGCAGATGCTTTGTGCCGCTCCGGCAGCTTCAACCGACCAACCTTTCTTGTCGTCGCTCACTCCGTCAATCGTAGTGGCGGCAGGATTGCCGTCTGATTCAGTCGTTGCACTGGCGCGCGACAGCGCCAACCGGCGTCCATCCGAATCGTCCAATTCAAACTCGCTTAATACGAAACTGCCGCCGGGACCGAGTCCCGAACCTTGCTTCGGCATGTCGTCGCCGGGTAGCACATCGAGCCGCAATCCGGTGATTTTCTTGAGCGGTAACCTGCATTCAATCACATACGTGGCAACCTTCTGGCTACCCATCGATTCGGCACGAATTATGCCATCACCAGAAGCAATCAACCTGACGCCGTCGGATGACGAGAGAGCCTTTGGCTGTAGAACTTTCCAGCGATCTTCGTCGGATACTTCGGCGAGAACCGCAGTTTCCCAGGCTAGTCGATCGGATTCAAATTTCGTTGCGGTGGCGTCGAACTGTTTTCGCAATTCGGTCGCAGCTACTTTCAGGTTTGCCAATTTCGCGGATTGCTCAGCGGATGGCACAATCATTCCTGGTTCTCGATGGCCGATGATCGGCTCGTCGATATCGGCAAAGAAGGCCCCCATCGAGTAGAAATCCTTGGTGGTGGTAGGGTCGAATTTGTGATCGTGGCATTGGCAACAGCCAAGGGTTTGTCCCAGCCAGACGGTTCCCATGGCGCGAACGCGGTCGGTGAGCATCCGCGCTTCATAATCTTTCGCTTGCGCGCCCCCTTCTTCGGTCGACAGCAGCAAGCGATTAAAGCAGGACGCGACTTGCTGCTCTTGCGTGCTGCCCTCTAGTAGATCGCCGGCAAGCTGCTCGATCGTGAATTGATCGAACCGCTTATTTTCATTCAATGAGCGAATGACGTAATCGCGGTAGGGCCAAACATTTCGTGGGTTGTCGGAGTGATAGCCGATCGTGTCGGCAAAGCGTACCACGTCGAGCCAGCCGATGGCCATTCGCTCGCCATAATGCGGCGACGCGAGCAAGTGCTCGACCACCTGCTCGTAAGCGTCGGAGGACGAATTCATTGCAAATGCATCGACTTGTTCCGGAGTCGGCGGCAAGCCAATGAGATCGAAATACAACCGCCGAAGCAATGTCCGCCGATCCGCCTGGGGCGACATCACCAGCCCCTCTTTCGTTAGCCGGGCAGCGACCAACAGGTCAATTTCATTCTGAATCCTTAACTCTGAACCCTGAATCTTCTGTAATTCCGGCCGCACCGGCGGCTCGTATGCCCAATGCCGTTTGTAAATCGCTCCTTCTTCGACCCACTGGCGCAAGAGTCGCTTTTGTTCGTCATTCAGCCGCTTGCGCGAATCGGGAGGCGGCATCTGCTCGTCGGGATCGCTGCTAAAAATGCGGGCAATCAAACTACTGCTGTTGGGCTTGCCAGGCACGACCGCCCCCATTTCAAGGGCGACTTTTCGATCGTCGAGCCGCAGATTGGCCTCGCGATGGTTTTTGTCCGGCCCATGGCAAAAATAGCAGTTTTCGGACAGGACCGGCCGAATATCACGATTGAAGTCGATTGCCGCGGCCGCCGGCGCCTGGCAAAACGCAATCGTCAATAGCCCAACTCCTAAGGCCGCCGGGAATTTCAGCTGACCATAACGAGCCGACGAAAGAACCATAGAAGCTCCGTACAGTGAGCGAAGAACCGGTTCGCCTGCGGCGTCTGGGGGGAACCTCATCTTAACATCGCGGAATGGCGGATACCAGGAGGTCGGTCACACATCAGGTCGGTCGGCCAATCATGTTTTCACATTGGACATAATCGAGGCGATCAACCGACGCGTTCACTACCAAAGTGGTGGTGTCGGCGACTCGATCTTTCCAGCATCGTCCTCGCTTGCAAGGGTGGCGTTGGGTCGAGCCTCAGGCGACCGGCGATCGGAGGCATGTGCGAGGTCGGGAGCCTTGCGAAGAGCGGCGATGGATGATGAATGATGAGCGGCTGAAGCGGTGTTTTTCGTTCTCCTGTGTGTTGAAGTCGAGGAATTCGCGTTTCGTGTCATCGCATGATTTCAAAAAATTTTTGTGGTGGAAATGAAGATGTGGGAGAAGTGCGGATTTTCCCGAGCGCTGCGCGGATTTTTGCAAAACAAATTTCCGGTTCATTTCCGGGGGGGGTGCGCAAAATATCGGCAGGTGGAAGCGAAATGGATCGGGAATTTACGAGTGTTTATGAGGTTTGAGACGTGGCGGGGGTCGATGGAAAATAAGGGGGTGGTTCGTGGATGAGAGTTCAGGGTTTAGGAGTAAACGCTCACTATGCATTACCCAGCGTTTCGTTCGGCGGCAGTCTCCAATATTTGCTCATTTATACACTGCAAAGGAAAGTATACATGTGTTTAAGAGCGTGTCAAGAGGCCTGAGGGTGAGAATTGAGGAGCGGTGGGGCGGAAGGCCATGGGCGATGGACAGGGGCTGCCTGCGGTCGAGGCCGTTTATGGGAGAGTGGGAGGCCTACGTACCACAAGATATGAAAGGCAATCTTGGATCGAACCCTTATCGTTTGACAATTGGAGAAATTACTCGGCGAGCAGCTTCATCTTCAACCGGAGCAATTCGCCCAGCGACCAGGCTTGAAACGGGCAACCGCCAGGGGTGAATGGCGACTCGGCGTCGGCGATTTCGCTGATGTGTCCCAGACCGGCGGTTTGCAAATGGGCTTCGAGTGCCGGCAGAAATTTCTCGCGTCCTTCGGCTTTCGCCGCTTCGCTTTCGCCGCGCACTCGCAGCCAGGCTTCGACAAACGGACCCAGGAGCCACGGCCAAACGGTGCCTTGATGGTAAGCGTTGTCGCGCTGCCGTTGATCGCCAGCATAACGGGCAGCGTAATTTGGCGACCCGGGAGCCAGCGTACGCAAGCCAAGCGGCGTGAGCAATTGGTGTTCAACCGCAGCGACAACATGGCGTGCGCGCTCGCCGTGCAATAATGGAAAAGGCAGGCCACCGACGGAAAAAATCTGATTGGGCCGCAGCAATGCATCGGTCTGCCCGGCAACGTGATCAACATCGACGACGTCGTATAAGCAATTCGTCGCCGGGTTCCAAAATCGGCGCTCAAACTCCAAAGAACCTCGCTGAAACGGTTCGATCCATTTCCGATCGTGCCATATCGTGATCGCGGATTGAAGAGCATTCAGCCACAGCGCTTGCACTTCGACCGGTTTACCGATCCGCGGCGTGACCACCCAATCGCCGACTTTGGCATCCATCCAAGTGAGCTGTACACCGCGCTGGCCGGCGGCCATTAGAAAGTCGTCGTCCAGACGAATGCCGAATCGCGTTCCACGGGCATATCCATCGAGAATCGCGCGAACTGCCTGTTCCAAGACTCGGCGTGCTCCATCGCCGATCGGGCGCCTATGATGCCCCGCGGTTTGAATCAGATCGTGGACTGCGATTGTGAACCACAGCGAAGCATCGACCGAATTGTACTCAGGCTCACTGCCCGAATCGGGAAAGCGATTGGGCAACATGCCCTCCGAAACCGTGCCGGCCCAAGCGAGCAGGATTTGCAGCGCATCGTCGATGCGACCAGTCGTCAGGCACAATCCGCGCACGGAAACAAAGGTGTCGCGGCCCCAATCGGTGAACCAAGGATAACCGGCGATGATCGTTTTGCAGGGCGACGCTGGCATGTCAGACTGCCGTAATGCAATTGTCGATTGACTGGCAACTCGATCTCCCGTGGAACTACGGCGAACTAGATAGGCGTCGGCTGCGCGGTGCAGCGCCGTGGGGAATTCCAATCGTCGCTTGCGCTCGATCGTGGCAAGCGTCTGAAACACGTCGGTCGCGGCATGGCCAAGCGAATTCACCACGGCGTCCGCCCCTTCGGCAGCCAGGATGAGCACCGCGTCGTCCGAGAGATCCCATTTCAGTATGCCGGGCGATGCCAGATCTTCGACGCAATCGAGTCCGCGCGCTTGTTCTTGCTCGTACAAAAAGCTCCGATACCAATCCGGCTGATGCAGATAGCTGGCATTGGTTAGCAAACAGATGCCGGGAACGCCATCGTAAGGATGCCAGATCAGCCAACCGTTTCGTGCTGCCGCCTTGAAGCCGAAGGCAGAATTCTCGTGATGCAGACAGTGATAATCGCGGCCAGAAAAGAGCGGGCGAACCGCGAGTGAAAACGGCCCAGGGCGTGCACCGCTTTTCAAATGATCCTGCTTGCTCCCTGTTGGGCAGGCGATGGATGCGGTGAGAGTCCACCGCAGGCAACATGCCGCAAGTCCATGCGGAACGAACAATTCTTGAACGATCGTCGTTTGGTCGTCGTTCCGATATGTCCACCGCGGCCAAGGATCAGCATTAAATTCGACCAACCGCGAAACGCCGTCTGGATAAACAACATTGGGCGTGTATCTTTGCGTCGAAATGGCGAATGTGCCGCTCGGCGTATCTACCCAGGCGTCGAAGCCATTGACCAGCGTCATCCGCCCCGTTGGCGGACTGCTCGCCACAAGCAACAGGGCATGATAGCGCCGCGTCCGTTCGCCGCAGGTCGTTCCCGAAGCAAAGCCGCCAAGACCGTCTGGTTCAAGCCACTCGGTGCGGTTGTCCATGACGATGGCCATAGGGCGTTTCAAACCACGAGGTCGCAGAATCACAAAATGACGAATATCGAATGTCTACTGAAAATCCAAATTCCGATGTGCAGCCGTCCGAAGCGAGTTTTGTCATTCAGAATTCGCCCTGGTAACTTCATTTGTCAGCAGAAACTGGTCGTTCGGCCTTTGCCATTTCCGCATGATGGTCTCTGGCACACGTCCGTGGAGGCTTCTTCGGATGGAGCAGTTTTGCGACTAAGGCGGTCCAGCCGGTTTGGTGGCTGGCCCCCAAGCCGCGGCCATTGTCGCCGTGGAAGTATTCGTGGAACCAGATGTAATCACGGAAGTGCGGATCGGTTTGCAATTTTTCGTGAGAGCCGTGAACGGGGCGACGACCTTTTGAGTCGCGCAAAAACAACTGAGTTAGCCGCTTGGTAATCTCGTGGGCGGCCTCCAGCAAAGTTACATGCTTCCCCGAGCCGGTTGGGCACTCGACTTTGAAGTCGTCGCCGTAGTAGTGATGAAACTTTTGCAGCGATTCGACGATGAGATAATTTACGGGAAACCAAATCGGCCCGCGCCAATTGGAGTTACCGCCGAACAGTTCTCCCTCCGATTCCCCCGGTTCGTAGCCGAGCGTCAAAACATGGCCGTCGCATTGAAAGGTCGCCGGCTGGGCGCGATGCAGCTTCGACAACGACCGCACGCCATAATCCGATAGAAATTGCGTTTCAGCGAGCATCCGTTCGAGCACTTTTTTCATCCGGTGACCGCGCATCAATGCCATCAACACTCGCCGATCGACGCCGGGCTGCGTCCATTCGGCCACCAGATGGGCAAGGTCTTTGCGGTGCTCGACCATCCATTGGAGCCGCGCTGCGAATTCCGGCACGCGGGTCAAATCGTACGACTCGATCACTTCCACGGCAAACAACGGAATCAGGTTGACCATGGAGAACGAATGCAGCCGCCGCGTGTCGCCGCTGGACATGTCGATGATCGAGCAATACCAATTCAGCTCGTCGTCCCACATGCCGATGCCCCCTTCTTCAACGGCCTTCGTACCGACGTGATTCATCGTTTCGGCGATGGCCAGGAAGTGCTCGAAGAACTTGCTAGCGATGCTTTGATATGCCAGATCGTGTTGGGCCAGTTCCAACGCGATGCGCATGAGATTGAGGCAATACATCGCCATCCAGCCGGTGCTGTCGGCCTCGGATAAATGCGCGCCTCCCGGCAGGGGCTGGTTGCGGTCGAAAATCGCAATGTTGTCCAGGCCCAGAAAGCCGCCGTCGAAGATGTTGCGATTTTGGGAATCTTTACGGTTGACCCACCAGGTGAAATTCAGCAGCAGCTTATGGAATACCCGTTCCAGAAACGCGCGATCGCCGTGGTGGCCGTGCCGTGCGCGGTCGATTTGATACACGCGCCACGCGGCCCAAGCGTGAACCGGCGGATTGACGTCTCCGAACGCCCATTCGTATGCCGGCAGTTCACCATTGGGGTGCATGAACCACTCGCGCCCCAGCAGCACGAGTTGCTGCTTGGCGAATTCCGTATCGATCGTTGCCAGCGCAACGCAGTGAAATGCCAAATCCCAGGCAGCAAACCAAGGAAATTCCCACGCATCGGGCATCGACATGATCTCGCGGCATTTTACATGACGCCAATTGGAATTGCGCCCGTGGCGGCGATCCTGAGGAGGAGGAGGCTGCAATTCGTCGCCGCTCAGCCAGCGGGCGACGTCGTAATGGTAAAATTGCTGTGTCCAAACTAGACCCGCCAGAGCCTGGCGATGAACCCGTTTTGCATCGTCGTCAGCAATGCCGTGGCCAACATGTTCGTAGAACGCATCAGCTTCCGCTAACCGCTGGTCGAAAACCTCGTCGAAACCGTCGAACTCGGGGCTGCGAGGCATTTGAGTCAGCCGTGTGCGGATCGTCGTCGAGCCTCCTGGCGGAAGCGTGAGCACATAATGAGCAGCCGCTTTTGTTCCCGTGTTTGCCGGGTTGACCGCGGCTCGATTGCCATGGACGACATAGTCGTCGAACGCGTCTTTGAAATAGCCCGGTGCATCATTCATGCCAAACAGGCGGCGTGGATTGGTGTCGTTATCCGTGAACAGCAGTTGAGCATCGCCGTCGAGATACCAGTGATACTTGCCGAGCGCATGGTGGTTGGCGATGACGGTGCGAGCGTCGACTTTCGACAAATTTGGTTTTTGCAAATCTCCACGCCACGACCAAATATTGCGAAACCACAATTGCGGCAGGACGTGGAGTCGGGCCGCCTCAGGACCACGATTGTGAAAGGTAATGAGCATTAGCGCATCGCGGGGATCACGCTTCGCGTATTCGACGAACACATCAAAATATCGATCGTCGTCGAACACTCCGGTATCGATGATTTCGTATTCTGGATCGAGTTTCGAGCGTCCGAGATTGGCTTCGACGAGTTGTTTGTAAGGAAATTCGCGCTGCGGGTATTTGTAGAGCAGCTTCAGGTAGGAGTGCGTCGGCAGTGCGTCGAGATACCAGTAGCACTCCTTGACATCTTCGCCGTGATTGCCTTCGCTATTCGTCAGGCCGAAGATGCGCTCTTTCAAAATGGGATCGTGCTCGTTCCAAAGTCCGACGCAGAGGCACAATTGGCAGTGGTCGTCGCAAAAACCCGCCAAGCCATCTTCTCCCCAGCGATACGCCCGGCTGCGGGCGTGGTCGTGCGGAAAATAATCCCAGGCCGTGCCGTCGCGGCTGTAGTCTTCACGTACCGTCCCCCATTGGCGTTCGCTAAGATAAGCGCCCCATTGCCGCCAGGGCTGCGTGCCTTGCTTTGCTTCATCCAGGCGTATGGCTTCTGCATTCATGGAATTACTTGCAATGGAGGCCGCATCCTCTGCTGAAATGTGCGCGAATGCGCGTTTGCCGTCGAACTCTACCCCACCCCAAGAGTTTACCAGCCCTTTCAGCGGCGTGGCGGATTTGCAACCGATCGGCCTCCGCAGCGCATGCGGTAAAGTCGTTAAATTCGCGCAGGATTGAATGAACCGCCCGTCCAAGGTAGCCTACCTAGAGATGGAAACCGCTGGGCCGCAACTTGACGTCGCCGTCAAACCACCCATTTGGAATTGATATCGAGTGGCGTTGCCGAGCGGATGGAGCGGATAGTCAAAGCCCGGGAGATGCGATCGTGATTCGACAAGTTCTTCGATTTTCAGTTTTCTGCGCCGCGGCAGGGTCGCTCGTTTGTGCCATTTCGAGTGCCGTCGCCGCCGATACAACATCGAAGGCCAGCGCTGCCGCCAAAAAAAAGGTTCTCTTCATCGCCGGCAAGCCTAGCCACGGCTATGGCGAGCACGAACATCACGCAGGCTGCCAATTGCTTGCCGCGGCGCTGAACGAGAGCGGCTTGCCGATCGAGGTAGTCGTCCACCAAAACGGCTGGCCGAACGATCCCAGGATTTTTGACGGCGTTGCGGCCGTGGTGATGTATTGCGATGGCGGCACGGGGCACATGGTGATGGATCATCTCAGCCAGCTCGATGAATTGGCTAACAAGGGCGTTGGCATCGGAGCGATTCACTATGCCGTCGAAGTGCCAACAGGGCGTTCCGGCAGCTATTTCCTCGATTGGATGGGAGGGTATTTTGAAGCCGATTGGTCGGTCAATCCACATTGGACGGCCAAATTCCAGGCGCTGCCAAAACACCCCGTCACGCGCGGCGTGAAACCGTTTACGATCAACGACGAATGGTATTTTCACATGCGGTTCCGCGAGAACATGGACCGCGTGACTCCGATTCTCACGGCGATCCCGCCCGCCAGCACGATGGCTCGCGGCGATGGCCCGCATGAAGGCAATCCGACGGTGCGCCAAGAAGTCGCCGCAGGCGTTCCGCAACACATGATGTGGGTTGTCGAGCGTCCCGATGGCGGGCGAGGTTTCGGCTGCACCGGCGCTCACTATCATTGGAACTGGGGGAACGACCGGTTTCGCATGCTGATGCTCAATGCGATCTGCTGGATTGCGAAGGTCGACGTGCCCGCCAGCGGCGTGGCAAGTAAATCGCTCACGGTTGACGATCTGCTCGAGAATCTAGACGATAAGCCGCCGGGAAATTTCAGCCGCGAGAAGATTGAGGCGATGCTTAAGGACTGGCAACCATAGAGCGGATTCGAATGCGATAAATCGATACAGATCGTCAAGAATGGCGCAGCGCTAGCATCGACTCATCTAGTGACCGCAAGTCCGCAGCGGGCTATCAGCACTTCCAGCCCGGCCGAGTGAAAGGCGGAATTGCACGTGGGCAAATCGAACGCAATTCCAAGCCAGCCCGACAATTGACTCCGGCCGCCAGGCCCCCTAAACTCAAACGTCTTGCCAGCGAATAGGGCCTGTCTCATGCGACGTTGCCCAATGGACAGCCAGGGCTTGCCTCGCCACCGCTGTCCAAGTCAGATCTAAAAACATATCTCAAAGGTCACTCAGCATCATGGCCACTGTCACCGATACCAACGTCGAACTCTTGACGATTAATACCATTCGCACCTTGTCGATGGACGCCGTGCAGAAAGCCAACAGTGGCCATCCAGGCACGCCGATGGCGCTGGCCCCCGTGGCGTATACATTGTGGCAACACGTGTTGCGGTACGATCCCGAGAACCCGCACTGGCCGAACCGCGATCGTTTTGTGCTGTCCTGCGGCCATGCTTCGATGTTGCTCTATTCGCTGCTACATCTGGCTGGCGTTCAGCAGATGAATGAAATCGACGAGCCGACTGGCGAATTGGCCGTCACACTCGACCAAATCAAGCAGTTTCGGCAATTTCGCAGCCGCACGCCGGGGCATCCGGAATCGGTCGAGACCACCGGCGTCGAAACCACGACTGGCCCGCTTGGACAAGGCTGCGGCAACAGCGTTGGCATGGCGATCGCTTCGCGCTGGCTGGCGGCCCATTTCAATCGTCCGGGATTTGAACTCTTCAACTTCAATGTGTTTACGTTATGCAGCGACGGCGATTTCATGGAAGGGGTCTCCAATGAAGCCGCCTCGCTGGCTGGTCATTTGAAGCTCTCGAATCTTTGTTGGATCTACGACGATAATCGCATCACGATCGAAGGCGAAACGTCGCTGGCCTATAGCGACGACGTTGCGACGCGGTTCAAGGGGCTTGGCTGGAACATCCTTCGGTGCCCCGACGCCAACGACACGGAAGCGCTCTTGAAAGCCTATAAGAAATTTCTTCGCACCAAAGACAAGCCGACGTTGATCATCGTCCGCAGTCACATTGGATATGGATCGCCTCACAAGCAAGATACGCACAAAGCGCACGGCGAAGCACTGGGAGCCGAAGAAATTAGGCTAACGAAGGAAGTGTACGGATGGCCTGCCGACGAACAATTCCTGGTGCCGGAAGAGGCAGTCCAGCACTTCCGCGAAGGGGTTGGCGTACGCGGTCAAAAGTTGCACAAATCGTGGCAAGCAAAATTCCGCAAGTACTCGAAAGAATTCCCTGAATTCGCGGAACAATGGCAGCGGATGGATCGCCGCGATTTGCCTGAGGACTGGAATGCCGACATCCCAGAATTCGAACCGGATGCCAAAGGAATGGCCACTCGAGTCTCAGGTGGCAAAGTCCTCAACGCCGTCGCTCAGCGCGTCCCGTGGCTGCTCGGCGGCGCGGGCGATCTGGCCCCCTCGACCATGACGCTGCAAACGTTTGACGGCTCAGCGAGCTTTACCTCCGACGGCTGGCACGGCCGGAATTTTCATTTCGGCATTCGCGAGCACGCAATGGCGGCAGCCCTCAACGGCATGGCGCTCAGTAAGCTGCGACCTTACGGCGCTACATTTTTTACCTTCTTCGATTACTGTAAGCCCGCGTTCCGCTTGAGCGCGATCGGCCATTTGCCGGCGATTTACATTTTTACGCACGACTCGATCGGCGTGGGCGAAGACGGCCCCACGCATCAACCCATCGAACATCTGGCGGCAATCCGCGCCGTGCCACGATCGATCACCATCCGCCCAGCAGACGCCAATGAGGCCGCGGAGGCCTGGCGAACTTTGATGCCGATCAAAGACCAACCTGTGGCGTTGATTCTCACTCGCCAAAATTTGCCGACGCTCGATCGCACGAAGTACGCTTCGGCCAGCGGCCTCGCGCAAGGCGCCTATACGCTGATCGACCCGCAGGATGGAAAACCACAAGTCATCCTGATCGGAACGGGCAGCGAAGTACACGTCTGCCTGGTCGCTCGCGAACTGTTGACGCAGCAAGGGGTTGCGGCTCGCATCGTTAGCATGCCGTCTTGGGAGTTATTCGAAGCGCAAGACGAAGAATATCGCCAAAGCGTGTTGCCGCCGTCGATCAAAGCGCGAGTCGCGGTCGAAGCGGGCGTTCGCCAAGGTTGGGAGCGCTACATCGGCGTACAGGGCCGCTTTGTTGGCATGAATAGTTACGGCGCCAGCGCGCCGGCCGGCGCGCTCTTCAAGCACTTTGGCTTCACTCCGGAACACATCGCCGAAGAAGCGAAATTGGCGATGGCTTCATCGTAACGACAACCGCGGCCGAAAGTAGCTGTCCCATCGGTGGAACTGCGCTGAATGATTTCGGCATATTGATCAGGAAGTGGCATGGATGTTGATCAACTCAAGGAAGATGTTCGCCAGGGGGGAGATCGGCGCTGACTTCCCCTCCCCATCGCATGCGCCCCGCGCGCTGTTGGAGTCATTTTTGGCCGCGTCCAGATTCCGCTGAGGAGAAGGACCGAGATCGGAGAGCAGGGCAGCTTCACCGCCTCCTCGCTCCCTCGCCGAGATCGGAACCGATGCGATAAATCTTCGTGGCACGACGCCGTGACCTAAACCGCAGGATGACTTCCATACTCGCTAACGCCAGGCGACGAGAATTCCAGTTCACGCTGAACCAAGACAGTTTCGCCCATCATGAATAATTCGAACTGGCACTGTGCTACTGCCGCGCCACGACTCGGTGAAAATGCAGCCGCACCTCGCGCGTGACGACGCGGCGCACGCCTTCGACCAAACAATGCGGCTCATTGTCTTCCTGACCGCGCCGAATGATGTCGTCGAGCTTCATCCCCGGTGGCACGGTGAAGGTCGATTGATAGATGATCTGATTCCCGGCATCCAACTCCGGCACGATGAAATGGCACGTGGCCCCGTAGGTGAGCATGTGAAACGAGTACGCCTCGTGATATGGCCGGAAGCCTGGGAAGCTGGGCAGCAATCCGTGGTGCAGATTGATGATGCGTCCACCGGCATATTTCCAACACGCCGCCGGCGAAAGTACTCGCATGTACCGTGCCAGAATAATGTAATCGACGTCGTATTCGTCGCAGATTGCCAACATCCGCTCATCGTCGGGATTGCCCTGCTCGTCGCCAATGTTGTGCCAATCAACTCCAAATTGCTCGGCCAAGCTGCGGCTCGTCGGACGGTTACCAATCATCGCCACGACTTCGGCCGGCACGCGGCCGTCGCGGATCGAGCGTAGCAGCGCCAGCGGCGTTTCCTGACGAAAGGTGGTGCAAATCGCCAGGCGCGGCTTTCCTTTGCGGGCATCGGGGGACCAGACGCGAATTGAAAGCTCTTTTTGCTTGCCGATTTCATCCATCGCCGGCCGAAGTGCAGGCCACTGCTCGGCCGAAAGCTCAATCCGGCAGAACATGGCAAACAGGCCCTGCTCGTCGTGATCGTACATCTGGATCTCGGCGATATTCGCCCCTTGGCCAGTCACATAGTGAATGATCGGATCGGCCAGGCCGCGATGATCGGGACCGACGGCAGTAATCGTGACTTGCATGGCAGGTGGCCAATTTTGAGGCGTACAATACACCGAGAAATGTTGCTGCTCCACTACAAACGGTCGTGAATCTCAAGGCATTCGACCGGTCAGTGGCGGCAAATCCGTCGCTACGATTCCGTTTCAACGCTTCTCGGAGGAATCGCCCAGAGAAGCACAACCGACCGCTCGCCTATCGTAGCAGAGATGCTTCGCGGCATCAGCCCGGAAGTCCAGGTGGCGCAGGGGAGGCTTTGACAGGCGCCGGCGGAGCAACTCCCGATCCAGGAGGGGGCGCAATATTGCCGGGAGGCGTCGCGGGTAGTTCGTTGCCGCCCGCACCTGCTTGCAGGATCGCTTGCAATCTACCGCCGGCCGTACTGATGGCTTTGGCGATCGGCGCTTGCGTGTCGAAAGGCACCCCAGGCACATAGTTCGGATCGTTCTGAGACTCGAGCGGATTGAAGAATCCACGCGGCTCATCACAGGCTTTGTTGAGCACGTCGATTTGTGCCACGAGGTCGCCAGCATACTTTTTCTGGGCATCGGTCGCCAGCATTGCCGCGACGCCTTTCTTGTCTTTGCCGCCGGCAATCGCCGTGCGAACCGCTTCAAGTTGTTGCTTGAGGCGCACGACCGCGATTTCTTGTCGCTTCGACGCGGCCTCGGCCAGTTCTGCCTTGTATGCTTCGACGGCAAATTTACCTAGTGAGGTCGCCAGCCCTTCGGCGTCATAATCCTTCGGCGGAACAAACCGAATTTTTACCAGCATTTCGGCGGCCGTCGCCCGCGCCGATCGTGGCGCGGCCTCGTCTTCGACAACCTTGACGAGTTCATTGTAGACAGCGCCTTGCTCGCCAGGTTCGCCAATGGCGCCCAGCACATCGATCGCCCGCCGCATGATCCACTCATGTCCTTCGAGCGATTGGTGATCGGCGGCCGTGTGCTGCTTGACAATATCGAGCATCGCCTTGACGACCTGCGGACGCTGGTTGGCGTCGATTCCTGCGACGGCGTGACGCTCGAGGCCGTGGAAGGCCGGTACGCGCACCGCATCGACCATTTGCGGATCGGTCGACCACTTCAAGAGGATTTGAAGGGCGCGTTTCAACGGCGGGCCATTCGGCTCCGACTCGTTCAACTCGGCAATCAATAACACTGCGTTTGCCCGGGCCCAAGGGTGAAAATTGCCTGCGGCAATTTGCTGCATCTTATTTAAGATCAATACCAGAAGCTGCTCTTTCGCCGCCGCGTTTCTTGCTGCCGTCAGAAAATCTCCGCGAATGCCGCGCTGCCGCACTTTGGCGACTGAAACCGATGGATGCTTAAAGTTCGGTTCATGCGTAAACATCGGAAAGATTAGCTCGTTGAAAAACTTGTCGAATGCTGCTTGGTCCGCAATGCCTCCGGCGAGCATCGCCTCGATCGCTTGGTAATCGTCTCGGGCGAACGTCCTCATGTCGTTCCAATTGGCGATGACGTTGCCCTTGCTATTCTTGCCCAGCGGCAGCACGTCGTACTGCGGCGCATCTTGAGCCGTCAAAGGTAGGCAGGCCCCGACCACTGCGACGATCGCAATCAACCCGCGCGAAAGGCGATTCCAGCTTGCGATGATCCTTGGAGGGCAAATCCGCATGGCCAAGCCTCTTTCCAACGACAAACAGTCTGTTCCGTACGGCGAGTTCCGCAGGCTGATTTTCTTGCCGCAGACCGCAGCGGTAGCAACGAGTTTTCAAACCACCATTCCGACAGTTTCAGCGTACTTGCCCGTAGTTGCTGCTGTCAAGTTGCCGTCCGGTTTTGGCCCATGTT